>JBGTIG010000491.1:0-2319 GCA_041745755.1 Lysobacterales bacterium | reverse complement strand
ATCGGGCACGATCCTGGACGATCAGCTGCAGGCGCTCGACCGCGCGCGGGCAGTGGAAGGCACGTTGCAGGAAGGCCAGGATCGCACCGACGCCGCGATTGACGCCGCCGATTAGCGTTCAAGCGTTGCGGGCACGGCACCGGCGGCTCGACGCCACGCGGGAATCCCCGCGGACGTCGAAACGATCGGATGCCGTGGCTGGCGGGTCCGGGTCCCGCCTTACAGGGCGCACTCGCAATGGGCGATCAGCGATACGCCGCGGGGAGCGCTACGCGCATGTTCCACCATGCGCAGCAGGCCCGCGAGTTCGTTGCGCTGGCGTGCCGGCAGGAACGCGGCTTCACTGCCGGCGCCGAGCACCTTGCTCGCGATGAGCGCACCGACGCGCGACGTGCTCCAGCCCACCACGAAGCGTTCGAACGCCGAGAGATCGCGTTCGATATAGCGCACGGGAAAATCGCGGCCGAGCTTGGCGCGCTCGCCGCCGAGCGCGATCGCCTCCCGCAGCGTTCCCATGCGGTCGACCAGTCCGCGGGCCCGCGCCTGCTCGCCGGTCCACACGCGCCCGCGCGCGATCTCGTCGACAGCGGCCGTGGTCTTGTTGCGCGCGTCGGCGACGTTGCCGATGAACTCGGCGTAGCCGTGATCGATAATGCTTTGGATGAGTTCTCCCACGCGCGGATCCCAGGGCTGGGTGGGATCGCCTGCGGCCGCGAGCCAGGTGGTGCCGACCCCGTCCGTGTTGAGGCCGAGCTTGTCCATGGTCCCGACCGCGTTGGGAATGAGGCCGAAAATGCCGATGGAGCCGGTGATGGTGCTGGGATCGGCGACGATCGCGTCGGCGTTCATGCTGATCCAGTAGCCGCCGGATGCGGCCACGTTCCCCATCGACACGATGACGGGCTTGCCGGCGGCCTGCGTCAGTTCCACTTCGCGGCGGATCTGCTCGGAAGGAAACACCGCGCCGCCGGGAGAATCGACACGCAACACCAGCGCCTTGATGTTCTCGTCCTCGCGCGCGGTCTCGATGAGCTTGGCCACCGACTCGCCACCCACCAGTCCCGGGGGCTGTTCGCCGGGCACGATCTCGCCCTGCGCCACCACCACGGCGACGGCGTCGCCGACCTTCGCCATGTCGAGCACCTGCGCCTGCTCCGCGTAGCGCTGGAAGTGCACCTGTCGGAAAGTCTTCTCCTCGTCGTCGTAGGCGCCGGCCTTGATCAGTTCCTTGCGGAACTCATCCCGTGTCTTCAGCGCGTCGACCCAGCGATTGGCGAGCGCGAACCTGGCGAGATCGCCATCGACCGCCTTGAGCCCGGCAACCGCCCCGTCGATCTGGGCGGTGATCGCCGCGGGCGTGAGCTTGCGCCGCGCACCGACCTCGGTGAGGTAGCGCTGCCAGACGTCGTTCATCCAGTAGAGATCGGCCGCGCGCGCTTCCGGCGATTGCTCGTTGAGGATGTACGGTTCCCCCGCCGATTTGAACTCGCCGACCCGGAACAGCTTCATCTCGATGCCGAGCTTGTCGAGCCCGTCCTTGAAGTAGGTGCGGTAGCGCTCGAGACCCTGCAGGATCATCCCGCCGTCGGGATCGAGATAGACCTTGTCGGCTTGCGCGGCGAGGAAATACCCGCGCTGGTCCATGCCTTCGGAAAACGCGATGACCGGCTTGCCGGTGGCGCGAAAACGACCTACCGCGGCGGCGATCTCGTGCAGCTGCGCCATGCCCACGCTGAAGATGCCGTCCGGCACGATGACAAGGCGCGCGATGTTGGCGTCGGTCGCGGCCACGTCGATGGCGCGCACGATGTCGCGCAGCTGCACCTCGGCCGTTTCCTCGCCGAGTGCCTTGGCGAACATGCGCGAAGTCGGATCGACCGTGTACTGCTCGACGATGTCGCCTTCGGGATTGACCACCAGCGCGGTCTTCTCCAGCACCGGCGCCGCGCTGCGGCCAAGCGCGACGAGGATCGCAATCACGATCACCAGGAAAATGATGTTGAAGACCAGCCGGCGCGAGAAATCTAGCGCGCGCCAGAACCCACGCACGACGCGGAACGGAAAGAACAGCCTGGGCGCGGGCGCCGCGGGCGCGGTGGTGATGGGGGTCATGACGGAATCACTGCGGGGAATGGTGCGAGGCTACCGCTTCATGGAGGCGCGGGACATCGCTCAAAGGTCACCGTGACGTCTGGCCCCGACGCTCGGCGGCGGCGGGCGCGCAGCATAGCCCACCCGTGATACAGCCGGATTCAGTTCGTTCCGGGCGCCGGCGCCGCGAGCCGCCGCTGCCGCAGCTGGGTCGCGAAGCGCCAGCCG
>JBGTIG010000490.1:0-1877 GCA_041745755.1 Lysobacterales bacterium | reverse complement strand
GGCGTCGCGCTCCGATCGCACCCCTGCGGGACGCGGGCACCGGCATTGCGAGGGGCGCATTGTCGCAGACGCCGCGCCGCTTTCGTCACCCGCAGCCAGGGTGCTATTTCTCCGCCGACTCGAGTCCGGTGGGGCCGCCGACCGCGCTGTCGTAGTTTCGGCGGAGATATTCCTCCACGACGCTTCCAATTCGCACGAGCATCGCGTTGTCGGTGCCTCCGAAAGAGTACGCGCCGCCCATGGCGGCAGCGCGCTGGAAGAACTCGGGTTCTGCGATCAGCTCTCCCGTCGCCTTGTCGGACATGCGCACAGTCATGCGGACGGCAGAACTCCCCGCTAGCGATCCAGCGATGAAGCGGCCGCCACCGCCAACGAACTTGAGTTCGCGCACTCGCGGCTCAATCACCAGCGTGTCGCCCCCTGCCTTGTTCCAGCGCGCGAGTAGCGGATCCAGTTTGTGATCGAGGTTTTGCTGGATCTTCACCATCGCCTCGGGTTCGGCAACCGCATCGTCCTTCGTGAGTCGCTTCAACTCGAAGGATTCAAATTCGTTGAGCGCACGCGTTGGTGGCGGATTGCCGGAAACGGTCGGTTTGATGTTGGTAACGCAACCCGACACGCATACCAGTGTCGCCGCCAGCAGTGTCCATTGCAGTCTCATGGGCATTCCAGATGGGGTGTGAGTAGCCTTTCTAACACGCGATTTTGGGCCGCATCAACGTGCGCGACGGATTCGCGCATGTCGGCCCTGGCGCGTGGTGCCCGGGGCGACCCGCAGGGGTCAGGCGCTGAGTTCGGATGCGGGCGCGGGTGACGAGGCAATGGGGATGGGCGCGGGATCGCCGAAGACGTCGCGCCAGGCGTGGTACATGGTCGCGAAAATCACGGCGTAGAGGGCGAGCATGTAAGCGATGTAGAACGGCACCACGAGCGCGATGGCGGCGACGGGATGTACGAGTCCGCCGACGAACCCCGCGAGCATCATCAGCAGCAACATCGGAATGGTGATCAGCAGGATCGCGACGATGACCACCACGATGTTGAGCAGGATCGGCAGCAGGTTTCGCGCGGTGCCCTCGAGCCCGTCCATGAACGCCTCCACGCCGCTCCGGCGCGTCAGCGCAACCTGTGCATAACCGAAGGTGTTGACGCCGAACAGCGCAAGCCCGCCGAACAACCCGATGGCGGCCGCAAGCCAGGGCGAGCGGGTGATGGGCGGCGCATTGGCGCCGGCCTCGAGCGGTGCGACGATCAGCCTGCCGTACCACGCAAGCATGTCGGGCCCCATCGCCAGCAGCAGCACCGCGATGAATGCGATCGACACCACCAGCACGAGAATGGCGAACACCACCGCGCGCAGCATGAGGTCGGTGTCGCCGAAAGCCTCGAAGATGGAAGTGGCGCGACCGCTGCCGCGGGTTTCGAGCGTGTGGATGAGTCGCAGAACTCCGACCATCATCAGGGAAACAACGATCACCAGGAGGAATCCGGCGATCGCCTGCACCGCGATGCCCGCCTGCGTGCCCGGCATCAGCAACTGTGCGGCGAGCTGGACGCAGACCGGAACCAGGATCGCGAGCACGAGCAGAAAAATGGCCAGGCCGAGCGGACCGGGATGCCTGCGCACGGTACCGAATGCGCGCGTCAGCCACGTGACGCCATTGCCAGCGGGAACGGTGCGTGCGGTGCTCATCGAACTGTCCCCCGGACCCGTAGTCGAGTGCGGCTTTGTAGCATGGGCGCGACTTCGCGGCGACCGGCGCGCGACGTTGGCACGCGCGTCGAGGAGACGGTGTCAGTCCAGCGTCGTGTCCTGGCGGACGAGCCGTGCGAAGCGACGCAGGATGGCACGGGCGTGTGGCGTTGCGCGCACGGCC
>JBGTIG010000489.1:0-2432 GCA_041745755.1 Lysobacterales bacterium | reverse complement strand
GATCGAGGCGCTGGCGCAGGGCGGCAGCACGACGGCGCAGCGCCGCAGCTGGGCCGCCCAGGCCTACGCGCACACGGCAACGTACGATGGGCACGTCGCGCGATGGTTGTCGACCACGGGCGAACGCACGAACGCCGGTTCCGCCCCCGATTCCGATCCGGTCGGACCCGATGAGGCCGATCCCGATGCGGCTGCGCGTTGGCCGGAGACCCTGCAGGCGTCGCTGTCACTCGCGATGACCCTGCGGTACGGAGAAAACCCGCATCAGCACGCCGCCCTCTATCTCGAAAGCGAGGTACCGGTGAGCGGCGTTGTCGCCACCGCGCGGCTGCTGCAGGGCAAGGAGCTGAGTTACAACAACCTCGCCGACGCGGATGCGGCACTCGAGTGCGTCAGGCGATTCGAAGCGCCGGCCTGCGTGATCGTCAAGCACGCGAATCCCTGTGGCGTCGCCCTCGCGGACGACATCGCGAAGGCGTACACGCTGGCGAACGCCACCGACCCGACCTCGGCATTCGGCGGCGTGATCGCGTTCAATCGCGCGCTCGTCGCGGGCACCGCCCGGTCGATCCTCGCGCGGCAGTTCGTCGAAGTGATCGTGGCGCCGGAGATCGAAGCCGCCGCGCTCGCCGTGCTGGCCCGCAAGCCCAACGTGCGTGTGCTCGCCTGCGGCAGCTTCGGCGAGGAACCGGCCTGCCTCGACGTCAAGCGGATCGCCGGCGCGCTGCTGGTCCAGAGCGCGGATCGTGACGACCTTGCCGCGGCCGATTGCCGGGTCGTCTCGAAGCGGCCACCGACGGACGAAGAGTTCCGGGATCTGCTGTTCGCCTGGCGCGTGGCGATGCACGTCAAGTCCAACGCGATCGTGTATGCACACGATCGACGCACGATTGGCATCGGTGCCGGCCAGATGAGTCGCGTCGTGAGCGCGCGCATAGCCGCGATGAAGGCCGAGGAGGCCGGTTTGTCCGTAGCCGGCGCCGTCATGGCCAGCGACGCGTTCCTGCCGTTTCGCGACGGCCTCGATGCCGCCGCCGCTGCCGGGATCCGCGCCGTGATCCAGCCCGGTGGATCGATTCGCGATCACGAAGTCATCGCCGCCGCCGACGAGCACGGCATCGCGATGGTGTTCACCGGTGTCCGCCATTTCCGCCACTGAAGAGGCTGGCATGAAGATACTGCTGGTGGGATCGGGCGGTCGCGAACACGCCCTCGCCTGGGAACTGGCGCAATCGCCGCGGGTGGCCGAGGTGCTGGTGGCGCCTGGCAACGCGGGCACCGCGCGGGAAGCACGCTGCCGCAACGTGCCCGTGCGCGCGGGCGATATCGAGGGACTGCTCGAGATCGCCCTGGCCGAAGACGTCGAATTGACCGTCGTGGGCCCCGAGGGTCCGCTGGTGGCAGGCATCGTCGATCGCTTCCGCGAGCGCGGCCTGCGCATTTTCGGACCGACCGCAGCCGCCGCGCAGCTCGAAGGCAGCAAGGCATTCGCCAAGGACTTCCTCGCGCGCCATCGCATCCCGACGGGGTACTACGCGGTGTTCGAGGATCTGCGGCTCGCGCTCGAGCACGTGCGCGAAGTAGGCGCGCCGATCGTGATCAAGGCCGATGGACTCGCGGCTGGCAAGGGCGTGGTGGTGGCGATGACGCTCGAGGAGGCCGAGCAGGCCGTGCGCGGGATGTTGTCGGAACACGCGTTCGGCGTTGCGGGCGCGCGGGTGGTGATCGAGGAGTTTCTCGAAGGCGAGGAAGCGAGCTTCATCGTCATCGCCGACGGCACGCATGCCGTTCCGCTGGCGAGCAGCCAGGATCACAAGCGCATCGGCGATGCCGATAGCGGACCCAACACCGGGGGCATGGGCGCCTATTCACCGGCGCCGGTAGTGACGCCCGCGGTGCACCAGCGCGTGATGCACGAGGTGATCGAGCCGACCTTGCGCGGCATGGCGGCCGATGGCGTTCCGTTCGCCGGGTTCCTCTACGCCGGACTCATGATCGACGCGGAGGGTGCGCCGCGGGTCATCGAATTCAACGTGCGCTTCGGCGACCCGGAGGCGCAGGTCGTGCTGATGCGGCTACGCTCGGACTTTGTCGAGTTGATCGAAGCGGCGCTCGACGGCCGGCTCGATTCGGCCCAGCCCGTATGGGACTCGCGAGCCGCGGTCGGGGTGGTGATGGCGGCCGCGGGTTATCCCGCGTCGCCGCGCGTCGGCGATGTGATCGATGGACTCGACGCGAAGCTTGCGCCGCACTGCAAGGTCTTCCACGGGGGCACGAAAGCCGGCGACCAGGGTCGCGTGCTGACGGCTGGGGGGCGCGTGCTCACGGTCGCGGCGCTCGGCGATACCGTGGCGGCGGCGCAATCGCTTGCCTACACCGCCGTGGCGGGGATCGCCTGGGACGGCGCACAACATCGCAGCGACATTGGCTGG
>JBGTIG010000488.1:0-3745 GCA_041745755.1 Lysobacterales bacterium | reverse complement strand
AGCTGCGGCACGAAAGTGTCCTTCTCGCGCGGGCGGAGCAGCCACCGGGCGAGCGCGGGCAGGAAGATGATCGCGGCGAGCATGTTGACGACGAACATGAAGGTGAGCATGAGACCCATGTCGGCCTGGAACTTGAGCGCCGAGAAATTCCACGTGGCGACGCCGACGGCGAGCGTCAGCGCCGTGTAGAAGATCGCGATGCCGGTGGTCTTGAGCGCGATGAAATAGCTCTCCGACAGGGTGCGTCCCTGCAGCATCGACTCGCGCATGCGCGCGAAGATGTAGATGGCGTAGTCGACGCCGATGCCGACGCCCAGCGCGACCACGGTGAGCGTGTTGACCTTCATGCCGATGCCGAGCTGCACCATGAGCGCGTGTCCGAGCTCCGTCACCAGCACCAGCGGCAGCACGATGCAGACGGCGGCGAGCGGGCTCCTGAAACTGATGAGGCACATGAGGAACACCGCCGCATACAGCAGCCAGAGGATCCAGTGTTCGACCTTGCGCACGGTGTCGTTGATCGCCGCCAGCACCCCGACATTGCCGGTGGCGAGGCGGAAGTTGACATCGTCGCTGCGGTAATCCTCGCCACTCGCCACCGCCTTCGCCACCGCGGCGTCGCGGATTTGGGTGAAGTCCTCGCGGTACTCGCCGTTGGCCTCACGGAACTCCTTGACCGCGCCCATCACCCGATCGATGGTGTCGGCCTTGTGGTCGCCGAGGAAGGCGATGACGGGAATCGCCGAGCAGTCGGAATTGAGCAGGCCCGAGTCGGTCTCGAACCCCTGAGTCGCGAGCCTGAGCGAATCCGGATCGCGCGGCATCGCCCGCCAGCGGATGTTGCCCTCGTTCCAGCCGGCATTGACGATTTTTGCCGCCATCGGCAGCGTCATCACCTGCTCGACGCCCTCGACGTTGCGCATGTGCCAGGCGAAGCGGTCGATCGTTTCCATCGCCTCGTAGCTGGTGGTGCACGCGGAAGGCGCCGCCTCCGCGATGATGTTCACGAGGTCGACCGAGAGCGCGAACTTGTTGCTGATCAGCACCGCGTCGCGGTTGTAGCGGGCTTCCGGCCTGAGCTCGGCGACCCCCGCCTCGGCATCGCCGATCATGACCTTGTCGCCCTGCCGCTCCGCCACGAACCAGGTCACCGCGCCGATGAGGATGATGATCGCCGCGGGAACCGGTCGGCTGAACCGTGTGAGCGCAGCCCAGACACGATCGAATTTCGTCAGCTGCCTGAGGCGGAATTCGCGCTTGCGTTCGAGATTGCGCAGCCGCGTGTACGACAGCAGCACGGGCAGCAGGATGAGGTCGGTGAGGATGGTGATGGCGACACCCACCGTCGCCGTGATCGCCAACTCGAAGATGATGCGGATGGGAATGATGAGGATCGCGGCAAAACCAATGCAGCCCGCGATCAGGGCCACCGAACCCGGCACCAGCAACATGCGGAACGCGAGACGCGCGGCTTCGAGAGGCGGCACGCCGGTGCGCTTGCGCAGCTCGTCGACGGTGCCTTCCTCGAGCCCCCCGAAGAAGATCTCGCCGCGGAAGCGGTTGATCATCTGCTCGCCGTGACTGACCGCGATGGCGAATATGAGGAACGGCGTCAGCATGTTCATCGGATCGATGCCGAAGCCCATGAGCCTCAGCGCGCCGAGCATCCAGACCACCGCGACCAGCGCCGCCAGCACGGTGAGCGACGCCAGCTTGACCGACGTGGAATAAAGATAGAGCAGCAGCCAGGTAAGGCCGATGGTAATCAGAAAGAAGTAGACGACCGATCGCGCGCCTTCGGTGATGTCGCCGACCATCTTGGCGAAGCCGATAATGTGGACCGTGTGGTCGGCGTCCTCGTATTTGGTGCGGATCGCCTCGAGTTCCGCCGCGACCCGCTGGTAGTCGACCTTGTTGTCGGCCGTCTCGGGAATGAGATCGGCCCAGACCATCGCGCCGGAGTAATCCTTGGCGACCAGGCGTCCGAGGATGTTGGCCTTGACGATGTTGCTGCGAACGGTCTCGAAATCTTCCGCCGTGGCCTCGAATCCCTCGACGTTCGGCGTGAAGGTGTCGGGAATGACGTTGCCGCCGGCGAATCCGTCTTCCACTACTTCGACGAAGCGCACGTTGGGCGTGAACAGCGATCGCGCACGTGCGTCCTCGACTTCCTCGATCGCGATGACATCGCGCGAAACGTTCTCGAGCGTGGCGAAATACCGGGTGTCGAACATGTCGCCGTCTTTCGCCATCACCGCGATCAGTACGCGATTGGCGCCGCCGAAGTCGGCCTCGTAGTCGAGGAACGTGCGCATGTACTCGTGGCCGAGCGGGATCTGTTTCTTGAAACCCGCGTCCACGCGCAGCTGGCTCGCGAAATAGGCCATCGCCACGGTCACCAGCGCGAACAGGATCAGCACCGCTGGGCGACTGCCGAAAACGATCCGCTCGGCAAAACGGACCAGCGGGCCCGGCGGCGTCATCGACGTGGGCTGGCTCATGGACTGTGCCTCATGGCTGTGCGAATTCCCTACTCCCTGCGGGAGCGGGGTGACGCGAGGAACCGGATGGGGGATGCGCCCGCGTGAGCTTGCGCGCGATCATTGGCGGAACGGCGCGATGCCGAGCTCGCCCAGCACGATGATGCCGCCCTTGGCGTCGATCACGACGCCGGCAAGAATCGGGGATTCTCCCTCGGGCGTGCGGTACCGGCTTGCCGCAAACGGGTCCTGCGCACTGTCGCGGCGAAGCAGGACGCCGCTCGACCCGACCAGCAACGCACCACCGTCACCGTCGCCCTGCGCGTCGGCGCTGCCGCCCATGAGGCTCGACTCGACGCCGGTTTCGACGGCGGTCCAGGTATCGCCCAGATCGAATGTCTCCATCACATTGCCGCGGAGGCCGAACAGCAGCGCGTGCTCTTCCTCGAATCCGAGCGCCCCGAACATGGAACCCTCGTAGGGCAGCTGGAGCCGCTGCCAGGAAACACCCCCATCACGGGAGCGGAACGCGCTGCCGCGTTCGCTCGCGATGACGAGGCCCCCGGAACCCGTGCGCGCGATGGCGTTGAGGTGCGGATCGTCTTCGGCCTCGAGGTCGAGTTCATCCGCGCTGAAATTCCATTCCTCGTTGTCGTCCCCGGTCGCGGACCCTTCGATCGCGTCGTCCGCGGCGTCGTCGGCGGCCAGCTCCGACGCGGAATCGTCCGGGGACGGTGCAGACGATTCCGCAGCCGCGTCGTCATTGCCTGCTTCGACCATTGCTGCGGAGGCGTCGTCGCCGACTTCCGGTTCGCCTTCGGGCATCTCGCTCGACAGCTCGCGCCGCGACCACGTGGCGCCGCCGTCGCGGGTCTCGAGCATCAGGCTGTAGGCACCGATCGCGAAACCCTGCCGCGCGTCCAGAAACAGAACATCGAGCAGCGGCACGCCCTTCTGCAGGTCGTCCGAATCCGCGCTCCAGGGATCGGCCCGCTGTCGCACCCAAGTCGCGCCGGCGTCGGCCGAATGGAGGATGACGCCATCGTGTCCCACCGCCCACGCCAGGGAGTCGACGGCAAATATCGCGGTAAGGGTGGATCGGGTTGGCACGCTGGCCACCTGTTTCCAGGTCGTGCCGCCGCCGCGCACGATGGTTCCGCGCTCGCCGACGGCAACGATGGTGTCGCCGATACGCACGCTGTCGAGCAGCAGCGCTTCTGCGGAAAGGCGTGCGGGTTCGCTGCGTGCGAGGCTCGGGTCGGGGC
>JBGTIG010000487.1:0-2750 GCA_041745755.1 Lysobacterales bacterium | reverse complement strand
TCTTCCGATCTGTTGCGCGCCGCCAGCACGCGCACGCCGCGCCGGCGAGCGCGCGTCAGCACTGCTGCGGCCGTGGTGTTGATCACCGCAGTCACCCCGCCCGACTGCGCGTACAGCAGCTGTCCGCGATTACGCTTGTCTTTCGCCACGACGTGCTCCTCCATGTGACGGCTTGAGCGGATGATTCCCCCGGTTGACGAGGACCCGGCGCGGGCTGGTCCGACCGGGCATGGGAGAGGACTGACCGGCAACGCGCCGGGAGCCCGTCTGCGCACCCCCTCGGGCGCGGCGCAGACCCTGGTGTCGGCGCCCGTGCCCTGCCATGGTCACTTCCTTGACTTGCGCCAATGCTGAACGCTAGCGTTACCGACCCGTGTCTGGCAACCGCGCGCAACGCAGCGGCCGGCCGCGCTGCCTCCCGAGGATGTCCGCGCCCATGCGTATCGTGTTGTTCGGGGCGCCCGGTTCGGGCAAGGGCACCCAGGCCACGCTGATCAAGAGTGCACTGGACGTGGCGCATATTTCCACGGGCGATCTGCTGCGCGGGGAAGTGGCGGCGGGCACGGAGCTTGGCCTGCGCGCCAAGTCCGTCATGGCCGAAGGCCGCCTGGTCTGCGACGAGATCGTGCTCGGCATGCTCGAGCGACGCGTGGCGCAACCCGATGCCGCAAGCGGTTTCATCCTCGACGGTTATCCGCGGAATCTCGCGCAGGCCGCGGCGCTCGAAGCCCTGCTCGACCGGATCGGCAAGCCGCTCGACGCGGCGATCTACCTGTACGTCCCCGAGCAGATGCTGTTCGACCGACTCGAAGGCCGTGCGCACGCGGAAGGTCGGCACGACGACCACCCCGAAACCGTGCGCGAGCGACTGCGCGTCTACCGGCAGCAGACGGCACCGCTGATCGCGCACTTCCGCGAGCTCGGCCAACTGTTCGAGATCGACGGAATCGGTGAGGTCGAAACGGTCAACGCGCGCATCCACGATGCGCTTGCGCGCGTCCCTGCCCGCGACTGAGGCTGCTGCAGAATGGCGTCGTTCGCTCAAGTTCCTGGTGTGGTGCGGGACCTGCTGCTGCTGCGCCGCGGCCCCCAGGAACTGCCCCATTCGCAGACCCTGTTGGGGACGCTCGCGCTGGCCACCGTCGGACTCGGCGCATGGATCGAGCTCAGGGTGCTCGACGTGCCGGATGCGAGCCTGTCGGTGCTGCGCGTGGCGCTGCTGGTGGGCGTGTTGCTCGCTGTCGTCTGGGGCATCCTGCGCTGGCAGCAGAAGTCCTCGCGATTCCTGCAGACCGCGAGCGCGTTGCTGGGCGTGGGCCTCGTGTTCGATCTCGTCACTGCGGCGATCCTGCTGCTCGCCTTGCCGTTGCCGGAGAAGGGCGCCGATCTCGATTCCATGCAGGTGCTCGCCGGCGCGTTGTCGCTGGTGCTCGTGGCCTGGCAACTGGTGGTGACCGGCCATGTCTTCCGGCACGCGCTGGACGTCAGCCTGCAGATCGGCGTGCGGTTCGCGCTGTTGTTCACCTTTGCGCGCATCGTGCTGGCGCTCGTGGTCGCGCAAGCGGTTCCCTACCCCGCGTGAACCCGGGCTCGCCGTCGCCGCCGGCGCCCGCCGCGTGTGCGCCTTCGAAACTGCACATCCTCGGCATCTGCGGCACCTTCATGGGCGGCGTCGCAGCGCTCGCGCGCGAGCTCGGGCACAACGTCGAGGGCAGCGATCGCGATATCTATCCCCCGATGTCGACCCAGCTCGAACGGCTCGGCGTGCGCCTGCATGCGGGCTACCTTGCCGAACACCTCGAACCCGCGCCCGATCTCGTGATCGTCGGCAACGCATTGTCACGCGGCATGCCGGCCGTCGAGGCGATGCTGGACCGGGGCCTGCCTTACCGTTCCGGGCCGCAGTGGCTCGGGGAAAACGTGCTGGCGCATCGGCGCGTGCTGGCAGTCGCGGGCACGCACGGCAAGACGACGACCAGCAGCCTGCTGGCGTGGATCCTGGATCACGCGGGCCGAGCGCCGGGGTTCCTGATCGGCGGCGTACCGGAGAACTTCGGGCGCTCGGCGCGACTTGGCAGCGGCGATGATTTCGTGATCGAAGCCGACGAGTACGACACCGCGTTCTTCGACAAGCGTTCGAAGTTCCTGCACTACTCGCCCGCGATCGCGGTGCTCAACAACCTCGAGTTCGATCACGCGGATATTTTCGATGACGTGGCGGCCATCCAGCGCCAGTTCCATCACCTGCTGCGGATCGTGCCCGGCAACGGCCGGCTGATCGTCAACGCCGAGGATGCGGGGCTGGCGCAGGTGCTGGACGCCGGGTGCTGGACGCCGGTCACGCGGTTCGCGATGGCGGATGCCGCAACGATTTGCCGGGGAGACGATGTCGAATGGCGGGCGCGCCTGCAATCCGCCGACGGCTCCCGCTTTGCGGTGATCCGCGACGGGGTTGAGGTCGGCGAGGTGACCTGGTCGATGCTGGGGCGCCACAACGTGATGAATGCGCTGGGTGCCATCGCGGCGAGCGTCGCGGCAGGTGTCGAGCCCCGCGTTGCCCTCGGGGCGGTCGGTTCGTTCCGCGCGCCGCTCCGGCGCCTCGAACTGCTTGCGGATCACGCAGGTGTTCGCGTCTACGACGACTTTGCGCACCATCCGACCGCGATTGCCGCGACTCTCGGGGCCTTGCATGCACGCGGGCCGGGGGCCGGGTCCGGGCGCCTGCTGGTGGCGCTCGATCCCCGCAGCGC
>JBGTIG010000486.1:0-6086 GCA_041745755.1 Lysobacterales bacterium | reverse complement strand
CGCTCGCCGTGTGGTCGGCCCTGCGCAGGCACGCGCCACCGAAGCCACGCGCATCTACGTCGTCGGCCTCCCGCTGGGAGGACGACGACTGAGCTGGGGTTCCGATGCAAACCCGCCGCGCCATGTTGTGTCCGGCGCCAGCGTCGCCAGTGGCGGACCCTGAAGCGAACCGCAGCAGGCCCGGCGGCCCGGCGCCGGTCAGATGAACCCACCGCCCATCTGCAGTCGGATCACCCCGACGACCAGCGCGATGCCGTTGAGCAGCAGCCCGGCCTTGGCGCGACCGCGATTGGCCTGCGACGTCAACGCGAACGCGATCCCGGCCAGAACCGCTCCGACCCCGGCGAAAGGAATCATGAACCAGTTGCCCCAGCCCAGCAGGGGGATGAAGGCGATGATCATCCACACGATCGACACCAGCCCCCACAGCAAACTCAGCAAGCCCATCGCAGTTCTCCTGAAGTGAAGTTGCACCCGTATCGGACGCCGACGATTCCCCGCCCGAACATGCCGTCGGCGCGCAGCGCGGAAACGGAACTCATGCCGCGCGCCGCTCTCGCCAGGCATCGATGCTGGCAACGAGTCTCGCGCAGTCGTCGAACCGGTTGTACAAGGGTACCGGCGCCACGCGGATCACGTCGGGTTCCCGCCAGTCCACGACGACGCCGTCGCGGTGCAGGTAATCGAAAAGATCGCGTCCGTCGTCGCGCGCGCCTTGCACCCGAAGACTGAGCTGACAACCGCGCCTGGCCGCCTCGCGCGGCGTTCGCACGTCGATGAGCCCGGCGAGGCGCGCGCGCAGCTGTTGATCCAGCCACCCGGTCATGGCTTCCGACTTGGCTCGGAGCGCGGACATGCCGGCGCTGGCGAAGACATCCAGCGATACCCGCAGCGGAGCGAGCGCCAGAATCGGGGGATTGGAGAGTTGCCAGCCGTCGGCGCCGGCGGCGGGAATGAACTCGGGGCCCATGCGAAATCGCGTGGCGGGATCGTGTCCCCACCAGCCCGCGAGCCGCGGCAGGCTGGCGTGCGCGTGGCGGGAGTGCACGAACGCACCCGCGACCGCCCCGGGCCCGGAGTTGAGGTACTTGTAGCTGCACCAGACAGCGAAATCGCACGCACTGTCGTGCAGTCGCAGGGCGAGATTGCCGGCGGCATGTGCAAGATCGAAGCCACAATGCATGCCATGGCCGCGCGCGGCGCGAGCCAGCGCCCCGAGGTCGAAGGCCTGCCCACTGAGATACTGCACCCCCGGCAGCAGCACCAGCGCCACGCGGTCACGGTGCAGGCGCAGTGCCTCGAGGATGATCTCCTCGTCCAGCAGTCCATCCGCGTCGGCTTCGAGCTCGATGAGTTCCTGCGCGGGGTCGAAGCCATGCCACGCAATCTGGGAAGCGACGGCGTGCCGATCCGACGGGAAGGCACCGCGCTCGATCAGGATGGCAGAACGTCCCGACGTCGGCCGATAGAAGCTCGCCATCATCAGGTGCAGGTTCACGGTGAGCGAGTTCATCGCCACCACTTCGATGGGTTCCGCGCCGACCAGCCCGGCGAGTCCCGCGCGCACGAACTCGTGATACGGCATCCACGGATGGGTGCCGCGGAAATGCGCCTCGACGCCGAGCTGGTGCCAGTCGTCGAGCTCGGTCATGAGCGCGGCGCGAACCGCGCGCGGCTGCAGCCCGAGCGAGTTGCCGCAAAGGTACGCCTGGTCGCCCTCGCCGTGCGGCGGAATGAGGAACTCGTTGCGGAACGCCCGCAGCGGATCCGCCGCGTCGAGCGCCGCCGCCTCCTCGAACAACCCGGGACAGCGGTTCCCCGTCACGCGAACCTCGCTGCCGGCAGATCGAGCCACTCGAGCGCGGTGCCGTGGAAGAGCCGCGCCTGGGCTTCAGCGCCGAGCCCCAGCGCCGCGATGCCCGCGCCCGGCGACTGTTCGCCGAGGGGGAACGGATAGTCGGTGCCGAGCATCACGCGATCCACGCCGCAGGTATCGAGCAGGTAACGCAAGGCGCGCTCGTCGGCGACCCACGAATCGAAGTACAACCGCTTCAGGTATTCGCGGGGATTGTGCGGGTTGTCGGTGGCGACGAGATCGGGTCGCATGTTGAAGCCGTGCTCGATCCGCCCGATGGTGTAAGGGAACGATCCACCCCCATGGGCGAGGCAAAGGCGCAGTTCCGGCAGCCGCTCCAGCACGCCGCCGAAGATCAGGCTGCACGCGGCACGCGACTGCTCGGCGGGCATGCCGACCAGCCATGGCAGCCAGTACTTCGGCATGGACTCGCTGCCCATCATGTCCCAGGGATGCACGAGAATCGCGGCGCCGAGGCTTTCGGCGGCGGCAAAGAATTCGAAGAGTTCGGGTGCATCGAGATTCCAGTCGCCGACGTGGCTGCCGATCTGGACACCCTGCAGACCGAGCTGTTCCATGCAGCGCTCGAGTTCCTCGATCGCGAGCCGCGGCGACTGCAGCGGTACCGTGCCGATCCCGGCGATATGGCGCGGATGCGCACGGCAGGCTTCCGCCATGTGGTCATTGAGCGCGCGGTGTAGCTCGAGCGCGTGATGCGGCTTCGCCCAGTACGAGAACATGACCGGGACCGTGCTGATCACCTGGACCTGCACGCCGAATCGCTCGTACTCGGCAATGCGCAGGTCGGCGTCCCAGCTGTTCGCGAAGAGTTCGCGAAAGAACTTGCCATCCTTGTACACGCGATGCCTGCCATCGTCGGTGTGATGCATCACCGGAAAGCGCGCATCCCCGTACCGCTCCGCGAGGTCGGGCCAGTCGCGCGGCAGATGGTGCGCATGGATGTCGATCTTGAGCACGGGGGTCAGGTATCGGGCATGGAATAGCGGGAGGGGGCGGGATTGAGGTGCCCGCAGGCCTTGCAGGAGCGATGCCCGGTCGAGGAGTAGAAGCGCTCGAATACCGGCGGGAAGTCGAGCTCGATGTTCTCGAGGTGGAAGAATTCCTCGTACAGCTTGGCGTTGCAGCGCTCGCAGAACCACATGAGCCCATCGTCCTCGTGCGCGAGGCGCCTGCGCTCGATCACGATCCCGACGGAACCCGCCATGCGCTGCGGCGAATGCGGCACGCGCGGCGGCAGGAGGAAGGTGTCGCCAGCGCGAATCGGGATGTCGCGCACGGCGCCGCCCTCCTGGATCCGCAGCACCATCTCTCCCTCGAGCTGATGGAACCATTCGGGGCCCTCGTCGAAGTGATAGTCGGTGCGCGCGTTCGGGCCGCCGACCACCATCACGATGAACTCACCGTCGAACACGCACTTGTTGCCGACCGGTGGCTTCAGCAGATGCCGGTGCTCGTCGATCCAGTCCCTGAGGTTGAAAGGCGCTGGCAGCACGTCAGGCGACTCCGGTGACGCGTGCAATGCACTTGAGCTCTATGGCGATCGGCGTCGGCAGGCCGGAGATGCCGAGGGTCGTGCGGCACGGCGCCCGCGCGGCGTCCGGAAAAACCTCGGCCCACACGGCGTTGTACGCCTTGAAATCGCGCGTCATGTCGGTGAGATACACCGTCACGTCCACGAGATCCTCAAACGTCGCACCGCTGGCTTCGAGCACTGCGCGCACGTTTGCGAACACGGCATGGCACTGCGCCACGATATCGTAGGACGCAACGGAACCATCGTCCGCGTACCGATTGCCCGGGATCGAATCATCCTGCGCATGCCGGGGCCCGATTCCCGAGAGGAACAGCAGTTCTCCGACCCGCCGTGCGTGCGGGTAGTGCCCCACCGCCCTGGGCGCCGCCCTCGTTTCGATCGAACGACTCATCCGCAATCTCTGGTGGCGGGACGACGGAGGATTCTCCCATGATCGGGGATTTCCGCCGCGGGCGTCGAGTGCGCGCGGTGCGCGCAGCATTGCCGGATGGTGGATGCGCTGTCGAACCCGAACGCCTGCGTCGTCATCCCGCACCGACGTCGAGGCAGACGTTTCGGGCCTCGGTGAAGAACCGCATCGCCTCGACACCCCCTTCGCGGCCGATGCCCGAGCTGCCCGTTCCGCCGAAGGGTGTTCGAAGGTCCCGCGCCATCCAGGTGTTGATCCAGACCACGCCGGCGGAGATCTCCGCTGCCATGCGATGCGCGCGGCCTAGGTGCTGCGTCCATACCGATGCGGCCAGGCCGTACTCTCCCGTGTTCGCGAGCGCCAAAGCCTCCGCGTCGCTGTCGAATGCCTGCAGGGTCACCACGGGACCGAATATTTCCTCGGTGTTCGTCGCGCAGCCGGGACCGAGACCTTCGATGACCGTGGGTGCGATGAACCAGCCGTCGCGACCCAGGCGAGCGCCGCCGGTGAGTACGCGACCGCCCTCGGCACGGGCGCGCTGGATGCATCCCATTACCTTGTCGAAGTGCGCCTGCGAGGCGAGCGGTCCCAGCGTCGTCGCGGGATCGAGCGGATCGCCAGCGTGCAGCGATTCGGCGCGCCTCACGAAGATGTCGCGGAACTCGTCGTAGAACGCGCGCTCGATGAGGATGCGCGAACCACAGAGGCAAATCTGACCCGCATTCTGGAATGCCGAGCGCATGACCGTATCGAAGAGGCGCTCGCGTGGCGCGTCGGCAAACACCAGCGTCGGATTCTTGCCGCCGAGTTCCAGTGAGCTTTTCTTGAGTTGCGCCGCGCATGTCGCTGCGATCTCGCGTCCCACGCGCGTGCTTCCGGTGAACGAGACCGCCTTGATGTGCCGATGACCGACCAACGCGGGCCCGACTTCGCTGCCGTCTCCGTGCACGATATTGAGCACGCCGGCGGGAAAGCCGATTTCCCGCGCGAGTTCGCCGAGCATCCACGCCGTGACCGGCGTGACCTCGGACGGCTTGCCGACGACCGTGTTTCCTGTTGCGAGTGCCGGCGCGATCTTCCAGGTGAAGAGATACAGCGGAAGGTTCCACGGCGAGATGCAAGCCACGGCGCCCAGCGGTTGCCTCAGGGTGTAGTTGAGGCCGACCTCGCCATGGTGCGATTCGCTGGCGAACTGCGTGGCGGCGTGCGCGAAGAAGCGCAGATTGGCGACGGCCCGGGGAATCTCCACATCCCGGGTCAGCGCGACCTGCTTGCCGGTGTCGCGCGATTCCGCCCGTGCGAACACGTCGATCCGCGCCTCGAGCGCATCGGCCAGCTTCTCGAGCCATCGTGCCCGCGCGCTGTTCGCAAGTCCCGACCATGCAGGAAACGCGTCCACCGCCGCCGCGACGGCGAGATCCACATCGCGTGCGCCGCTCGCCGGACACTGCGCGTACACCGCCCCCGTCGCCGGCTCGAACACCTCGTGCCACGCGCCACCAGCGGGCTCGTGCGCTTCATTTCCGATCAGATTGGTCAGACGCAGAGTCACGGCCGCGCGCTGATTCCGCTGGCGGGTTGTGTCGTCAAGTTCATTCAGATCGACTGCATGCGGCCGCCATCGACGGCGAGGGACACACCGTTGATGTAGGCGGCGGACGGGGAGGCGAGGAAGGCGATGGCCGCAGCGATCTCGGAAGCTTCGGCAAAGCGGCCGGCCGGAACCGAGGCGAGCAGGGTCCGTGCGACCGTGTCCTCGTTGGAGCCGGATGCGCGCGCGCGATCCGCCAGGATCTGGTCCAGCCGCTGCGTGCGCGTGTAGCCCGGCAGGACGTTGTTGACGGTGATGCCGAGCGGACCGAGTTCGCGCGACAGCGTCTTCGCCCAGCTCGCCACCGCGCCGCGAACGGTGTTGGATACCCCGAGGTTGGCGATCGGTTCGCGTACGGAAGTCGAGATCACGTTGACGATGCGGCCCCAGGCTGATTCCCGCATCCCGGGCAGGACGGCGTGTACGAGTGTCTGGCCCGCCAGCAGGTGCTGGCGAAAGGCCCGCTCGAACGCTGCGATCTCTGCGGTGTGCGCGGGCCCCCCGGGCGGACCGCCGCTGTTGTTGACGAGGATATGCACGGATCGCCCGTGCGCGAGCGCCCCGACCTGCGCGGCGAGGGCATCAAGATCGGTCATGTCCACGCTGATCGCGCCGTGGCGCGTGCGATCGTCGCCGGCGTGCAGCGTATCGAGCGCGGCGTCGAGCGCGTCCGCCG
>JBGTIG010000485.1:0-6638 GCA_041745755.1 Lysobacterales bacterium | reverse complement strand
CGAGTCGCGCCGGATCGTCGCGGCGCTGGCACAGCTGATCGACAGTGAACCCGCGCCTGGCGCGGAACCGGTGCGGCAACTCGACGCCATCCGGTCGGCCCTTCCGGCCCTCGCCGGCGAACTGGCGGATTCAGGCGAGGACACACCCGACTGGCTGCTGGCGCTGCGCCGCGATCTCGACACCGCGATCATCGAATACCGGACCATCGCCGGTGGGCACGCGGGAGCAGCTGCGCTCACGGCGCAGCGCGACGAGCTCGACCTGCTTGCAACGCGAGCCGGTGCACTCGCGAACATGGATTTCCGTTTTCTCTACGACCCCTCGCGGCATCTCCTGGCTATCGGCTACCACGTCGGCGAGCGCCGGCTCGACTCCGGCTGCTACGACCTGCTGGCGTCGGAGGCGCGACTCGCGAGCTTCGTCGCGATCGCGCAGGGGCAACTTCCCCAGGAGAGCTGGTTCGCGCTCGGTCGCCTGCTCAACGCCAGCGACGGCGCGCCGGTGCTGCTGTCGTGGAGCGGCTCGATGTTCGAGTACCTGATGCCGCTGCTGGTGATGCCGGGTTATCCGGGCACGCTGCTCGATCAGACCGCGCGAGCCGCGGTCGAGCGGCAGATCGCCTACGGCGAACAGCGCGGCGTGGCCTGGGGCATTTCCGAGTCGGGCTACAACATCGTCGATGCGCACATGAACTACCAGTACCGCGCGTTTGGCGTGCCGAGCCTCGGACTGCAACGGGGACTCGCGCAGGACCTCGTGATCGCCCCGTACGCGTCGATGCTGGCGTTGACCGTGGATGCCCATGCTGCCTGCATGAACCTCGAACGGCTGGTTGCCGAAGGTGCCGACGGCCGCTTCGGCCTGTACGAAGCGATCGACTACACGCCTGCGCGCCTGCCACCGGGGGATACGCGCGCCCTCGTGTACTCCCACATGGCGCACCACCAGGGCATGGGCCTGCTGGCGCTGACGCACGCGCTGCTGGAGCGTCCGATGCAGCGCCGCTTTGCGGCCGATCCCGCGATGCGATCCACCTTGCTGCTGCTGCAGGAGCGCGTGCCGCGCACCGCCGCGTTCCATACGCACGCAGCGGAACTGCCAGGCGCCGATGTGGCATCCGACCAGGCGGAGACGCGACTGCGCGTCTTCGGCACCGCGGATGTGGGCCTGCCTGCGGTGCAGATGCTTTCCAACGGCCGTTATCACGTGATGGTGTCGAGCGCGGGCGGCGGCTACAGCCGCAGGCGCGACATGAGCGTCACGCGCTGGCGCGAGGATCCAACGCGGGACCACTGGGGTACTTTCTGTTTCCTGCGTGATGTCGCCAGCGGCGCCTTCTGGTCGACGGCGCTGCAACCCACGGGCATCCGGGTCGAAGGGTTCGAGGCCATCTTCTCGGACGCCAAGGCAGAGTTCCGGGGACACAACGAGAAATACGACACGCACGTGGAGATCGCGGTGTCGCCGGAACACGACATCGAGCTCAGGCGACTGCGGGTTACCAATCGTGCGCGTCTGCGCCGCACGATCGAGATCACGACGTATGCGGAAGTCGTGCTGGCGCCCGCCATCGCCGACGAGCTGCATCCTGCCTTCAGCAACCTGTTCGTGCAGACAGAGATGGTGACGGAGCGTCAGGCCATCGTCTGCACGCGCCGCCCGAGTGCGAATGACGAAGTCAAACCCTGGATGCTGCACCTGGTGGCATTGCACGACGCCGACATCGCGGAAATCTCCTACGAAACCGATCGCGCCGGGTTCATCGGGCGCGGCAACACGCTGGCGCGCCCGATCGTGCTGACCGATCCCGCGCGGTCACGGCTCTCCAACTCACAGGGATCGGTGCTCGATCCGGTGGTCGCCATTCGTTGCCGGATCGTGCTGGCGCCGGAGCAGACCCTGGTTTTCGACATGGTCACCGGCGTCGCCGAAGACCGTGATGCGTGCATCGGGCTGATCGACAAGTACCGCGACCGGCGTCTCGCCGATCGCGTCTTCGATCTCGCCTGGACGCACAGCCAGGTGGTGCGCAACCAGCTCAACGCGACGCAGACCGACGCGCAGCTGTACGAGCGGCTGGCCGGCCTCGTGCTTTACAGCCACCCGGCGCTACGCGCGGAGAGACGCCTGCGGTTGCTCAACAGACGGGGCCAGTCGGGCCTATGGGGACACGCCATCTCGGGCGATTTTCCCATCGTGGTGCTCAAGGTTTCGGACATCGCACACATCGAGCTGGTACGACAGCTGGTGCAGGCGCATGCGTACTGGCGACTCAAGGGTCTCGCCGTCGACCTGGTGATCTGGAACGAGGACCAGGCAGGCTACCGCCAGCTGTTGCAGGACCAGATCATGGGGCTGATCGCGGCGGGTCTCGAGGCGCATGTCGTGGATCGGCCGGGCGGCATATTCGTCCGGCCCGCGCACCAGATGTCGAACGAGGACCGGTTGCTCGTGCAGGTCGCCGCGCGCGTGATCCTGAGCGACACCCAGGGGTCGCTCGCCGAGCAGCTGAACGCGCGGCATCCACCGGATCTGCCGCTGCCGAAGGCGGCCGTCCCCCTGCACCCCGAAGTGCTGGTGGCGCTCGAGGATGCCGCGCCGGACGGGCCGGAAGCGCACGCGCTGGCGGCGATGCCATGCAATTTCGCCAACGGGCTCGGCGGCTTCAGCGAGGATGGTCGCGAATACGTCATCACGACAAATGCGGACGACGCCGGGCGCACTCCGGCGCCCTGGTGCAACGTTCTCGCCAATGCCGGTTTCGGCACCGTGCTGAGCGAGAGCGCGCTCGGCTACACGTGGAGCGAGAACGCGCACGAGTTCCGGCTGACGCCCTGGCTCAACGATCCCGTGATCGACCAGGGCGGCGAAGCCTTCTATCTCCGCGATGAGGACTCCGGCCGGCTCTGGTCGCCGAGCGCGTTGCCTGCCCGTGGCGAGGGCGAGTACCGCACGCGCCATGGCTTCGGCTACAGCGTGTTCGAGCACATCGAAGACGCCATCGAAAGCGAACTCAGTGTGTTCGTGGCGGTCGATGCTCCGATCAAGTATTCCGTCCTCAAGCTGCGCAACCGTTCCGCGCGACCGCGCCGGCTGGCGGTCGTCGGCTACGTCGAATGGGTACTCGGCGACCTGCACGCAAGATCCCAGGCACACGTGGTCACCGAGGTGGATCCGGAGTGCGGCGCGGTATTCGCGCGCAACTCCTACAACACCGAGTTCGAGGGTCGCACGGGATGGTTCGACATCGACGCGGCCATCAGCGCGCGCAGCGTCACTTGCGATCGCGAAGAGTTCATCGGTCGCCACGGCTCGCTGTCGCTTCCGGCGGCCATGCGCCGGGTGAGGCTTTCCGGGCGCGTGGGTGCCGGTTTCGATCCCTGCGCGGCGTTTGGCATCACGCTCGATCTTGCCCCCGGCGAGGAACGCGATGTGGTGTTCCGGCTGGGTGCGGGCAGGCACGCACGTGAAGCAACGGCGCATGCGCGCTCGGGACGCGGCCTGGCGGCGGCGCTTGCAGCGCTCGAGACGGTGCACGCGTTCTGGCGCGACAAGCTCGGAACGATCGTGGTGCATACGCCAGAACCCGCAGTCGATCTGCTGGCGAACGGGTGGTTGCTCTACCAGACGCTCGCGTGTCGCTTTCTCGCGCGCAGCGGCTACTACCAGTCCGGCGGCGCAGTCGGCTTTCGCGATCAGTTGCAGGATGCGATGGCGCTGGTGCACGCCGACCCCGCGCGGGTGCGCGCGCACCTCCTGCTCTGCGCATCGCACCAGTTCCCCGAGGGTGATGTCCAGCATTGGTGGCATCCACCGCAGGATCGCGGCGTGCGCACGCGTTGTTCGGACGATTACCTGTGGCTGCCGCTGGCGGCGAGCCGCTACGCGGCGATCACCGGGGACCACGCGGTGTTCGACCAGCCGGTACGGTATATCGAAGGTCGCGCGCTCAACTTCGACGAGGAGTCGTACTACGACCTCCCGGTGCGCACCAGTTTGAGCGAGAGCCTGTACCGGCACTGCCAGCGCGCGTTGGAGCGCGCGCTGCGCCTGGTCGGTGCACGCGGCCTGCCGCTCATGGCGAGCGGCGACTGGAATGACGGCATGAACCGCGTCGGTATCGAAGGCAGGGGCGAGAGTGTGTGGCTGGGGTTCTTCCTGCACGAGGTATTGAAGCGATTCGCCGAAGTGGCACTGGCGCGCGGCGATGCGGGATTCGCCGATCTCTGCACGTCATCCGCGGCGATGCTGCGACTGCGGCTCGAGGAGCATGCCTGGGACGGTGCCTGGTATCGGCGCGCATGGTTCGACAACGGCGCGCCACTCGGCTCGAAGCTCAGCGACGAATGCCGCATCGATTCGATCTCGCAGAGCTGGTCGGTGTTGTCCGGGGTGGCTGGGCGTGCACGCGCGGAGCAGGCGATGAATTCGCTGGATGAACATCTGATTCGGCGCGACGCGGGGCTCGTCAAGCTGCTCGATCCGCCGTTCGACCGCACGCCGCAGGATCCGGGATACATCCGCGGTTACGTACCCGGGGTGCGCGAGAACGGGGGACAGTACACGCACGCGGCCGTGTGGACGACCATGGCCTTTGCCGCGCTCGGCGACTGCGATCGTGCATGGGAGATGACGCGCATGATCATGCCGATCGCGCACGGGTCGACGGCGGCGCAAGTGGCCACCTACAAGGTCGAACCCTACGTGGTGGCTGCCGATGTCTATGCCGTTGCGCCGCACGTCGGACGCGGAGGCTGGTCCTGGTACACGGGGTCGGCGGGATGGATGTATCGCCTGCTGGTCGAGTCCCTGCTCGGGATCACGCGCAAGGGCGAGACGCTCGCACTGTCGCCCTGCATCCCGGCCGATTGGCCTTCGTACCGCATCGACTACCGGTTCGGCAGCGCGCTGTACCGCATTGAAGTCGTGCGAATGCCGGCGGAGGCAGGCGTAGCCGCAGTCGTCGATGGCAGACCGCAAGCGGACGGCATCATCCGGCTGGTCGACGACGGCCGCGAACATAGCGTCCGCATGAACCTTCCAGCCACCGGCTCCGCAGAGCCGCGCCAACCGTAGGCGCCCGATCGCGCCGCGATGCCTGGAAGTGACGCGCAGCTACTCGAAGCTGTCGCGGAAAATTTCGGTGCTCTGCTCGACCGCGCCGACATCGAAACCGGTGCCTGTTGGGCGCCGGTAGCCGCGCTGATCAGTCGCGATGGATTGCGCGGCGTTGGCCGCGTCGACAGCGACACTCGTCGGGGCGGGCAAGTACGTCGGCGTGCGACCGCCGAAGTTGCCGAGCGGTCCGAGTGCCAGTGCACTCGATGCGACATTGGATTGATTGAGTGCTCCGTCCAGCGCGCAGGTGTTGCCGGCGCCCTCGATGTTGCCGATGTTGAAGTCCATCGTGGACGCGCCATCGAAGGCGCAGCTGCCGCGCAGCACGCTGTTGATGAAGGTCAGGGCCAGCCCAGCTTCGGCACCGGTGCCTCCGACCAAGGTGCCGGTCAGACCAACGGGAATGATCGTGGGCGCGACCATCGTGACGTGGCGCAGCGTCAGCGAAGTGGTGTCGTCCAGATCGGCCGCGAAACCGATCGCGCCGCCGCGCGCGCCGGCCTGTGCGGCGGCAACCGTCACCAGATTGTTGGAGAAGGTGCTGTTCTCAATGGTGAGCGCGGCGCCGCCGCTGACTAGAACCGCACCGCCCAAGGGGCCGTTGCCGGTGTTGCCCACGAACGTGGAACGGCGCACGATCGCGCTAGCGGAAGCCACCGTGACGGCAAGCGCTGCGGGGCCTTCGGAGACGCTGTTATTGCGGTTTCCGCGGAATTCACTGTCCTCGATGAGGATATCCATGTTCCGGTCGACTTCGATGGGCTGGTCATTGTCGATGTACTTCGTGCGAATGATGTCGAAAGATTCCGCCGCTTCTGCCACGAGGATTCCGTTGGTGGTAGCGCGGAACTCGCTGTCCTCGATCAATACCATGCCAGTGGAGTCCGCTATGAACCCGGAGTTGAGATTGGTGTTGAGCGTGCCATCGAAGAGCGAGTTGTCGATGAGTACATCCGCCGGGCCGTTGGCTTGCAAGCGCACAACCGTGCTATCCGTGACCTCGCAGCTGTCAACTTCACCGCAATCGACGTAGGCTGCGACCGTGCTGTTGCGGACACGCATCCGCTTGGTACCAGAGCCGGAACGCACCCCGATGCTGGTGATGTGCGCGAGCGATCCGGCCCCCGGCGAGATATCCACGTCGAACAGCGATGTGTCGCCGTTCACAGACGCACCGATCGATACTGCCCCATCCGAAACGATCGAAAGGTTCTGCAGATAGAGGGAACTCACGCCGAGCGATCGCACCACGCCTTCGAGTCCATCCGAGCGGATCGTCGTGTTCGTTCGACCCGAGCCGCGGAAATTCACGCGCGCGTCGATGACATCTAGCCGCCCTCGCGTAGGCAGGTAGGTTCCCGCCGCCAGCTCGATCCGGTGCAGTTCAGGCTCCACCGGCGCAGCGTTAGCCCCCATGACCGCCTCGCGCAGCGAGCAGTCACCGGCGTCGCAGGCGCCGGGCGCCGGATCGTCGAACCGGGTTGCCGTGAACGTCGCGGCGCTGGCGGCACTGGCGGCG
>JBGTIG010000484.1:0-8069 GCA_041745755.1 Lysobacterales bacterium | reverse complement strand
GCAGCGCATCGAGCGCGGCTTCGAGCGCGTCCGCCGAGCGCGCCAGCAGCGTGACGCTGGCGCCGAGCGATGCGAGTTCCCTCGCGGCCGCAAGACCGATGCCCTGCGAACCACCGCAGACGAGAGCGTGCTTTCCGGTGAGATCCATATCCATCAGCGGTGGTCCTCGGGATCCGCGGGTGCGGCCAGCCGCGCATCGAGGCGCTTGCGCATCTGGGCCGCGACCTCAAGCCCTTGCTCGCTGCCGAGTCTTTGCAACGCGGCGGCGGCGCCCTGCACATTGGCCGCAGGATGATTCTGGTTGAACTTGAATTTGAGCTCGATCCGATCCGCATCGAGACTGAAGCCGACGATACTCCGCAGGTCCCTCCGGGTGTGTTCGGCCGCGCGATCGAAGCGCCAGCGGGAACCGAGTCCCGTCTCGTTCTTGAGCGCGAGCTCCGACACCAGATCGGCCAGCAATTCCTCGTCGTGGAAGACGCGTGCCCGTCCGTAAATGTGCGCGACTGCGTAGTTCCACGTGGGGACCTGGCGCTCCGCATCGACGTACCAGCCGGGAGAAATGTAGGCATGTGGTCCATGCACTATCAGCAACACCTGCTGTCCCTCGATGTCCTGCCATTGCGGATTGGGGCGCGCCCAGTGGCCGCGAAACCGGACTTGCCGGCCGGCACGCGCATACAGCAGTGGCAGATGACTCGCGATCGGCGCGCCCTCGTGGGTGGAAACCACGGTGACGAAGGCATCCCGCACGACCAGTCGGTCGAGTTCCGCCAGATCCGTTTCTGCAAAGGCCCGCGGCGTATACACGATCAGTGCCTCGGGGGCGACGGCTGGATCATCAGCGCGCCGAGTGCGGCGTCACCGCCCCGGGTGCTGGGAGGCACCACGCGGTCGAGATCGATGCCAAGGCGTTCAGCGTCTTCCCCATCGAGTCCGTCGATCGCGAGGAAGTCGGCGTCCAGCAGGGCTGCGCGCGCGGAATCCTCGCTGTCGTACCTCAAGTAGTTGCCGTCGCAATCGAACACTTCGGCGGACCCGCCGGCGCGCAGTCGCAACCGCGCCCAGACCAGCGTGTGGCCGAGAGCGGCAAGCCACCACTGCTCGGACTCGAAGTCGCTCACCGGAACTCCGCCACCAGGACCAGCGCGGCGGCGACGGCCAGCCCGAAGATCGTTGCCCAGAGGCAAACCTGCGCGGGCAGCGTGAGCCCTTCGAGGCGCGCGTCACCCACCCGCCGATATTGGCCCAAAAGCAGCCAGGCCAGCGCCCGGGGCGAGGCGAATCCGAATCCCGGCGCGGCAGCCACCCGATCCTGATGGCGATCACGCAAGTGCACCTGCGCCATCGCCCAGAAGAACAGGAACCCGAGGATCCCGGAGATCGCTATCGCGACGCCGATCAGCGCGAAGAACAGGATCATGCGCAGGCGAGCATTTCGTCAGAACGTCGCATGGCCGGGGGTGCGCGGATAGGGACTCGCGTCGCGGATGTTGGCGAGTCCGCAGACGTACACCACCAGCCGTTCGAACCCGAGGCCAAAACCCGCGTGCGGCACGCTGCCATAGCGACGGAGGTCGCGATACCACTGGTAGTGATCGGCATCGAGACCGAACTGCTCGATGCGCTTGTCGAGCACATCCAGGCGCTCCTCTCGCTGCGATCCACCGATGATCTCGCCGATGCCGGGCGCAAGCACGTCCATGGCCGCGACGGTTCTGCCGTCGTCATTGAGGCGCATGTAGAACGCCTTGAAGTGTTCCGGATAGTTCATGACCACCACCGGCCCGCCGACGTGTTCCTCCACCAGATAGCGCTCGTGTTCCGTCTGGAGGTCGAGTCCCCACTCCACCGGGTACTCGAAGGTCCTGCCCGACGCGCGGAGAATGTCGATGGCCGCCTGGTATTCGATCCGCTCGAAGGGCCGTGCGACAAACTGCTCCAGCCGGGACAGCGCGGTTTTCTCCACGCGCTCGGCAAAGAACGCCATGTCGTCGCCGCGCTCGTCCAGCACCGCGCGGAAGAGGTACTTCAGAAAATCCTCGGCGAGCGTGGCGTTGTCGTCGAGGTCGGCGAAGGCAATCTCGGGTTCGATCATCCAGAACTCGGCCAGGTGCCGCGCGGTGTTCGAGTTCTCGGCGCGAAAGGTCGGTCCGAAGGTGTACACGCGGCTGAGCGCGAGGCAGTAGGCCTCGACGTTGAGTTGTCCCGAGACGGTGAGGAAGGTTTCCCGGCCGAAAAAATCGCGCGTGAAGTCGATCCCGCCGGAGTCGTCCCGTGGCAGGTTGACAAGGTCCAGCGTGGAAACGCGGAACATCTGGCCCGCGCCTTCCGCGTCGGAGCTCGTGACAATGGGCGTATTGATCCAGTAGAAACCGCGCTCGTGGAAAAACCGGTGGACGGCCTGCGCAAGGCAGTGTCTCACCCGTGTCACTGCGCCGAACAGGTTGGTTCGCGGTCGCAGGTGCGCGACTTCGCGGAGAAACTCCACCGAATGCGCCTTGGGCTGGATCGGATAGGTCTCGGGATCGTCGACGCCGCCGATCAGCGCAACCGCATCAGCCTGGATCTCGAAGCGCTGGCCCTTGCCCTGCGATGCCGACAGCCGCCCGCGGGCAACGACCGCACAACCCGCGGTGAGGTGGGCAACGTCGGTGTCGAAATTGGCGAGGGTAGTGGGGACGACGAGCTGGATGGTGTCGAAGCAGGAGCCGTCGCTCAGCGCCACGAACGCAAGGCCCGCCTTGGAGTCGCGGCGCGTGCGCACCCAGCCGCGCACTTCGACTTCCGTACCCTCGGCGATCCTGCCGGACAGGGCGTCCCGCACGCTGACCCACGCCATCTCCCGCTCCCGTCGTTCGCTGGTGGCAAGGATAACGAGCCGCATCACGCCACGCTCGCCGCCAGCATATGGGGCGGCACCCGCACTTCGGGCTGGAGTTCCGGCAAGTTGCTACCGCCTCGACTGCTCGACTGCGCGGTGGAGCCGATTGAACTTGAAGCGAACGCCGCCCGGCCCCATCCTTGTGGGCGACGTCCCGAGCCCATGCCCATGTCCATCACCCTTTCTGCTGATGCCCGCGAGCGAGTGAAGTCGTTCCTGTCCGATCGTCCGGGCGCACTCGGCCTGCGGCTTGGCGTCAAACGCAGCGGCTGCTCGGGCTGGAGTTATATCGCGGAGGTGGCCGACGACGAACGCGCGGGCGACTCCCGTTTCGAGCAGGACGGTGTGACGGTGCTCATAGACGCCGAAGCCCTGCCGTTGCTCGACGGCATGCTCGTCGATCTTGAACGCGAAGGCCTCAACGCCCGCTTCGTGTTCCGCAATCCCAATGTGACCGCGGAATGTGGTTGCGGGACCAGCTTCACCACCGACGCCGAACACGCTTGAGGGGGCCGATCGGAGAAATGGTTCGGAGCTCATCGCTCGGCCAAAAGTTCTCCATTGGTTTCGTCAACGGCATCGAATTGTTCTAGGCCAGGCCATCCGTTCAGGCAATAATAAACGGATTCTTCGTTCGTACTCCGGTAAATCACCCGAAATCAGGCGGAATTCGCGTTTCGTGGTTGAGCCCCGAGGCCCCCGCGCCGTATGATTCCCGCGCCACAGCGATTCGCTGCGGCCCTTGCTCCACCGCATTCCAGACGGGGAGCCATCAGTCCGAGAGGAATCTTCATGCGTCACTACGAAGTAGTGTTTCTGGTCCACCCTGACCAGAGCGAACAGGTCCCCGCGATGATCGAACGTTACAAGTCGCTCATCGAGGGGGACGGCGGCAAAGTGCATCGACTGGAGGATTGGGGACGACGCCAGTTGTCGTTTCCGATCCAGAACCTTGCGAAGGCGCATTACGCGATGCTCAACATCGAGTGCTCGCAAAACGTGCTGAACGAGCTGGTCTCGTTGTTCCGCTTCAACGACGCGGTGC
This sequence comes from Lysobacterales bacterium, assembly GCA_041745755.1. Taxonomy (GTDB): domain Bacteria; phylum Pseudomonadota; class Gammaproteobacteria; order Xanthomonadales; family Ahniellaceae; genus JBBQNY01. Next base: position 4,140 of record JBGTIG010000484.1, on the reverse strand, counting down.
TTCGTCACCTGGTCATGTCCCGCCCGGGGCCCGACACGGAGATGAGCGCGGTCATGAAGCAGAAGGACGAGAAGCCCGAGCGCCGGCGACGTGACGAGGAAGGCGACGGTGACGATCGCCCCGAGCGGGGTGACCGAGCGGAACGCGCGCCGCGCGTCTCCGAAGCCCAGACCGAAACCGCCTGAGGATCCAGACCATGGCCAAATTTTTCCGCCGCAAGAAATACTGCCGCTTCACCGCCGAGGGCGTCACCGAGATCGATTACAAGGATCTCAACACGCTCCGTCAGTACGTCACCGAGACCGGCAAGATCGTGCCCAGCCGCATCACCGGCACCAAGGCCCGTTTCCAGCGCCAGCTCGCAACCGCCATCAAGCGCGCGCGATTCCTGTCGCTGATGCCGTACACCGACAACCACTGAGGCGGCCCGCATATGCAACTGATCCTATTGAGCAGGGTTCCGAACCTCGGGCGACTGGGTGACAAAGTCAACGTCCGCCCTGGTTTCGGTCGCAACTATCTGGTGCCACAGGGCAAGGCTGCGCCTGCCACTGCGGCCAACATCGCGGAGTTCGAGCAGCGTCGCGCCGAGTACGAAGCCAAAGCCCGCGAGGGCATGGCGGAAGCCGAAGTGCGTCTCGCAAGTCTCGCCGACGCGATGGTCACGATTCGCGCCAATGCCAGCTCGGAGGGCAAGCTCTACGGATCCGTCGGACAGCGTGAGATCGCCGAAGCCTTGACTGCTGCCGGGACGGCCGTGGACAAGAGCGAGGTGCTGATGCCCGATGGCGCGATCCGTCACACCGGCGAATTCGAGGTCCAGGTCGAGCTGCACGCGGACGTGCTAGCAAAGGTCGCGGTCGTCGTCATCGCGGGTGAACCAGAGTAAAGGCCGAATTTCTGCCCGGCTCCGGCCGGCGGATGCTGCTAGGGAACTTCTAAAGGCGCCGAGAGACCCGGCGCCTTTTTTTTTGTGTTCGATCGGGCATCCTGCCCGACGAACACGTGCACGGCGCGAGCATAGCCCGCGCACCTGCACCGGCCGCCACGCTTGCGCGTGCCGCCGTTCGCACATCCCTGTGCGAATTCGCTTGCCGTATCAGGTTCGGGCATCCTGCCCGACGAACACGTGCACGGCGCGGGTGAGGCGGGATTTGTCGCGCCACTGGCGCGACCCGCCGAACGCACGAAACAGGATGTTTCGGGCCGGACCGCGACTTGGCGAGCGCATGGATGCGCAGAGCCTAGTCGCGGATGGTGACCAAGCCCAGACCCGGTAGCGCGCATCTGCACCGGCCGCGCGCACCTGCACCGCTCCGCACGCTGCGCGTGCGTCCGTCCACACATCCCTGTGCGGTTCTGAAGACGGAGGACGGATTGCTCGAGAGGTGGGGCTGCGGTGCTGGGTTCCGTGCAGGTCACGGGTCTCGGCGCATTCCTCGCGTAAGCCAACACCAAGGCGTGATAATTCCGCGTTCGCACGGATGGGAGAAGGGACGCGTCGCAGCTGTTGCGATGCGCACAACTTATCAACAGGGTTATACGCAACGCCTGCGGTGCTCGCCCGACTATGATCGCCATCCGTCCACAAGAACGAGCCATGTCCGCGCATCCCGAAAGCATCGTCGCCTCGCGCAGGATCGATTCACTGCGCACTCCGCCGTTCTCGCTCGAAGCAGAACAGGCGGTGCTCGGTGGCCTGATGCTCTCGCCAAATGCCTGGGACAGTGTCGCTGACCGCATCGTTGAAGCGGATTTCTTCCGGCGCGACCACCAGCTGATCTTCCGCGCGATCGGGGAACTCGCGAACAAGGGGCAGCCGCGCGATGCGGTGACGCTCGGCGAGTGGTTCGAATCGAACAAACTCGAGGACGAGGTCGACGGCACCCGATACGTCCTCGAGATCGCCGCGTCAACGCCGAGCGCCGCGAACGTCGTGGCGTATGCCGACATCGTGCGCGAGAAGTCGGTGCTCCGCCAGCTCATCGACGCCGGCCACGATATCGCGGGCCAGGCCTTCAACCCGGAGGGGCGCGATTCCCGTGAGGTGATCGAGTTTGCGGAGCAGCAGGTGTTCCGCATCGCGGAATCGGGCGCGCGCGGTCGACAGGGCTTCGTCACGGTCCGTCAGGCGACGGTCGATGCCTTCGGGGTGCTGCAGCAGCGCTTCGAAAACAAGGGCTCGGTCACCGGTCTTTCCACCGGTTTCACCGATCTCGATCACATGACCGCCGGACTGCAGCCCGGCGATCTCGTCATCGTGGCGGCGAGACCCTCGATGGGCAAGACGGCGCTGGCGTTGAACATGGCGGAGACCGCAGCGATCAAGGGCAAGCGCGCGGTGGCGGTGTTCTCGATGGAAATGTCGGCATCGCAGCTGGCGATGAGGTTGATCTCGTCTCTCGGGCGCATCAACCAGCAGCACCTTCGCACCGGTGATCTCGACGACGCCGACTGGCCGCGCATCAACACCGCGATCACCATGCTGGCAGACGCCAAGATCTTCATCGACGACACGCCGTCGCTGTCGCCGATGGAACTGCGCTCGCGCGCACGAAGGCTCAAGCGCGAGCACGATCTCGGCCTCATCGTGATCGACTACATGCAGCTCATGGTGGTGCCTGGGAACAAGGAGAATCGCGCGACCGAGATATCCGAGATCTCGCGATCGCTCAAGGCCCTCGCGCGGGAACTCTCGGTGCCGGTCATCGCGCTTTCCCAGCTCAACCGTTCGGTCGAGCAGCGGACGGACAAGAAGCCGGTGATGAGCGACTTGCGCGAATCAGGCTCGATTGAACAGGACGCAGACGTCATCATGTTCATCTACCGCGACGAGTACTACAACCAGGATTCGCAGTCCCGGGGCATCGCCGAGATCCTCATCGGCAAGCAACGAAACGGGCCGACCGGCCAGATCAAGCTGCGCTTCTTCGGCGAGTACACCAAGTTCGAAAATCTTTCCAACGATACCTACGACGGTCGCTTCGAGTGAGTCGTCGCGTCACCGCGACCATCCATCTCGCCGCGCTTCGCAGCAATCTTGCGCGGATACGCGCAATGGCACCCGGAAGTCGCGTGATGGCCGTGGTCAAGGCCGACGGCTACGGCCACGGTCTCGAGCGGGTGGCGCGGACACTGGGCGACGCCGACGCATTCGGCGTGGCATCGATCGCCGACGGGGAGCGGATCCGCAACCTCGGATCGGCGCAGCGCGTGGTCGTGTTGTCCGGCATCGACGCGCCAGGCGACCTGTCGCGGATGGCTGCGCTTTCGCTGGAACCCGTCATTCACCACCTCTCGCAGCTGGAGCTGCTCGCTGCCGAATGGCCAGCGGTCGATTTTCCGTCGCCCATGCCTGTATGGCTCAAGTTCGATACCGGCATGCATCGCCTTGGCTTCGCATCCGGGCAGTCACCGCATGTCGTGACCCGGGTGTCGGCATTGCCGGGCATCGGCCAGATCCAGCTGATGACGCACCTGGCGAATTCGGATGTCGCGGCCGATCCGCTCACCGGCGTCCAGATGCGGCGTTTCGACGAAGTCCGCGCGATCGCGCGGACCCGCGCCAAAGCCGCTTTCCCGGCTTCACTGGCCAACTCGGCGGCCGTACTCACCTTTGCCGAAAGCCACTGCGACTGGGTGCGAACCGGGGGGTTGCTGTACGGCATTTCGGCGATAGCGGGAAACCATGGCGCGGACAGTGGATTCGAACCCGCCATGACATTGACCGCGAGACTCATCGCCATCAATGCAATCGATGCGGGCGAGGGGGTCGGGTACGGACACGCCTGGCGTTCCGAACGCCCCACGCGGGTGGGCGTGCTCGCGGTCGGTTATGCCGATGGGTATCCGCGGTCGATCCGCCCGGGTGCGAGCGTGCTCGTCCGCGGTGCGCGCGTCCCCGTGATCGGCCGCGTTTCGATGGACCTGACCACGATCGACTTGACCGATCTGCCCGAAGTCGAAGTGGGCGAAGACGCCGTGCTCTGGGGTCGCGGCTTGCCGGTCGAGGAAGTCGCCAGCAGCGCGGCAACGATTGGATATGAACTCGTCTGCGGCATGACGCGCCGCGTCGAGTTCATCGAGGATCCAGGCTGATGGCAAAACCCAGACTCGCCTACGTCTGTCGGGAGTGCGGCG
>JBGTIG010000483.1:0-1536 GCA_041745755.1 Lysobacterales bacterium | reverse complement strand
GGAATACGACGATGAGGTGATCCATGTTATCGCCACGCATCTCGCGGATGCCACCGATCAGCTTCACCGGCTGTCGGACGATCTCATGCCGATCACCATCGCGCGCGCGGATCATTGCAACAACCCGCTGCCGAACAAGCTCAACCCTCGCGACAATCTTCGCGAGGGTACCGGCGAGCCATATCAGCCAATCAAACCGTGGCAGGAGGCACCTGCCCACAATCGCGAATGCGGATGGCACCAGGGGCACCCGCGCGACGTGCGGATCATTCCGCCGTCGCGGGACTTTCACTGAACATGGCGCGCCGCAAACCACGCATAAATCGCCGGATCGGCCGGTTCATCTGGGAGCGCCGTCTGTTCGCACTCTTGCTGGTTGTGGCGGCGCTGCTGGCGGGGCGCGTATGGCTGGAAGAGCATCCCGAGCATAATCCCTGGGCACCGCTCGACCTGCGCGATCCGCCGGGATGGGCAACCGCTACCAAGATATCTGCACTGGCAGACGATACTCGCGAGTGCCGTGCAGTCCTCGAACGGTCGCAAATCGATTACACCGTCCTGGCACCGACCGGCGAAGGCGCGTGTGCTCGACCCGACCGTACGCGTCTCGATGCGTATCCCTTCACGCCGGATCGTCCGGCAACCACCTGCCGCGTGGCTATCGCTTTGCAGTTGTGGGAACGCGATGCACTTGCCTCGGCCGCACAGGAATTGTTCGACAGTAACGTCGAGCGTATCGAGCATCTTGGTGCCTTTTCCTGCCGTCGCCTCTACGGTCGCGGCTCGGGGCCGTGGAGCGAACATGCGACCGGCAATGCGGTCGATATAGCGGGTTTCGTGCTAGCGGATGGAACGCGGATCAGCGTCTTGCGCGACTGGGCGTCGGGAGATGACAAGGCAGCCCTTCTCCGCCGAGTTCGCGACGGTGCCTGTCGCAGCTTTTCCACGGTGCTGAGCCCGGACTACAACGCAGCCCACGCAGACCACTTCCACCTCGACATGCGAGGCGGATGGGGCGGCACCTGCCGCTGAGACAGATATCAGGATTCGAAAGAATAACCCGCCGAGCGCACCGTACGGACCGGATCCTTGGCACCCGGCAGTTCGATCGCTTTGCGCAGCCGGCGAATGTGCACGTCCACCGTCCGCAGTTCGATCTCGCTGCCGGTACCCCAAACGCCGTCTAGCAGCTGGCTGCGGCTAAAGACACGACCGGGACTGTCCATGAAAAATTTCAGCAGCCGGTACTCTGTCGGCCCGAGCTGAACCGCCTGGCCCCGGCGCGTGACGCGGTGCGCCACCGGATCGAGCATGATATCGCCCACCTCCACGGTCTCGCCCGCCAGCGCGGGGCGGATACGACGCATCACCGCGGCGACGCGCGCCATCAGTTCGCGGGGCGAGAACGGCTTGGTCAAATAATCGTCGGCGCCGGTGTCCAGCCCGCGAATGCGGTCGTCTTCCGCTTCGCGCGCGGTCAGCATGATGATGGGGACATGCGCCGTGGCCTTGTCGCGGCGCAACCGGCGGCAGACC
>JBGTIG010000482.1:0-5179 GCA_041745755.1 Lysobacterales bacterium | reverse complement strand
CCCGCGCGGCGCTTCGTGCATCTGGTGGACGAGTTCTACGACCGCAACGTGAACCTGGTGCTGAGTGCCGCCGCGCCGCCCACCGCGCTCTACACCGGCACGCGGCTGACCCTCGAGTTCGAGCGCACGGCCAGCCGCCTGATCGAGATGGGCTCCACCGGCTATCTCGCGCGCGAACACAAGCCCTGATCCTCGCGGCGCCAGTTACGCGGCGCGGCTGATGCAGGAGCGACGCCGGTCGCGACCGCAGATCCGGCACTGGCGCGCAATTCTGCGAATCCAGGTCGCGACCGGGGTCGCTCCTGCAAGAAGACGTGTCGCTGCTAGCATCGCCCGGACCGCAGCGAGGTTCGCAACCTGATGGTGACTGTTCTCCGGAGGTCAGCTGGAATGGCGGGATGCGCTGGCGCGCTGTTGGCGCTGTGCGGATCTGCTGGCGCGCAGGACGCTGCAGCCACCGCCGCCGGCGTCGATGCGGCGGCGAAATCGCTGCAGCCAAAGGTGCGCGAGTGGCGCCGCGACATCCACGAGCATCCCGAACTCGGCAACCGCGAGACGCGCACCGCCGCAAAGGTCGCCGCGCACCTGAAATCGCTCGGGCTCGCGGACATCCGCACCGGCGTTGCGCACACCGGTGTCACCGCCGTGCTGCGCGGCGGTAGACCCGGCCCCCGACTTGCCCTGCGCGCGGACATGGACGCATTGCCGGTCACCGAGACCGCCGACGTGCCGTTCGCCTCCAGGGTCACCGCGATCTATCGCGGCGAGAAGACCGGCGTCATGCACGCCTGCGGCCACGACTCGCATACCGCCATCCTGATGGGGGTTGCCGAAGCACTCGCCGCGCAGCGGAAGGACCTGCCCGGCGAGGTGCTGTTCCTGTTCCAGCCCGCCGAGGAAGGCCCGCCCGATGATGAGGAAGGGGGCGCCGCGATGATGCTGAAAGAGGGCGTGTTCCGCGATTTCAAACCCGATGCGGTGATGGGCCTGCATGTGATGTCGACGCTCAACGCCGGCAGGATCGGGTACCGCAAGGGTCCGCTGATGGCGGCGTCCGATCGCTTCGAATTCAGCGTAATCGGGCGCCAGACGCACGGCTCGCGACCCTGGAACGGGGTGGACCCGATCGCGGCCGCGGCCGACATCATCGGCAGCGCGCAGCACATCGTCAGTCGCCGCACCGACATCGCCCGACTGCCGGCGGTGGTGACGTTCGGCGTGATCAAGGGCGGCATCCGCTACAACATCATCCCCGACCGCGTGGAACTGATCGGCACCATCCGCACCTTCGACGAGGACGTGCGCAAGGCGATCTTCGCGGATCTGACGCGCGTCGCGACGCAGGTCGCCTCGACGCATGGCGCCACCATCGACGCCAGGATTCCGGCGGACGAGGGCAATCCCGTCACGGTCAACGATCCGGCACTGATGGAGCGCATGCTGCCGAGCCTCCGGCGCGCGGTGGGAGCCGACAACGTTGTCGAGATCCCGCTCTCCACCGGTGCCGAGGACTTCGCGCTCTACGCCAGGGAGGTTCCCGGCATGTTCTTCTTCGTCGGGGCGACGCCGGCCGGGCAGGACCCCGCCACTGCGCCGGGCAATCATTCGCCTGCATTCTTCCTCGACGAGTCCGCGCTCGATCTCGGGCTCAGGGCGCTGCTGACGGCCAGCCTGGACTTTCTCAACTCGCCCGGGTGAAGGTCGCGTCGCGCGCAGATGCCGGCGGCGTTCCGGGCGCAAGTGGTCCGTGATGAATTGGCACTAAACCCCGGCCGCGGCGTCGGGTCCCTGCGCTTGCCGATGTCGAGCGCGCTGGACTACCGTGCGGGTTCGGCGGGGCGCGCGTTCCTGGCAGTTCGGAGCTTGCAGCGCGCCCTGCGACATTCCACGAGGACACCATGATCGGAACGCCACGCAAACCGGGAACCCCCACCCTCAAGCCCAGCACGTCGCTCGGCGGCAGGACCTCGCCCGGCAAGACCGCCGCGCCCGCCAAACCTGCAGCGAAATCCACAGCCGCCACAGCCCAGCCGCGAAAGACCGCGTCAGGCGTCGTCAATCGCGCCGCCTCCGCCGCCAAGAGCGCGGCGATCTACGGCTCCCGGGGGAGCGCATCCACCACCGTGGTCAAGCCCGCCGCCGGGCCGAAGAAGACGACCGGTTCCAGCTTCGGCAACGTGAAGGCAGGAGCGTCCAGCACCGCAGCCCCCGCCGCCAGGAAATCCGTTTTCGGCAATGTGGTCGGAGGCGCGGTGTCGACCGCTGCGACCGCTCCGCGCGCATTGCCCTCGACCTACACGGTGCTCCGGGGCGACAACCTCTCCAAGATTGCGAAGCGCCTCTACGGCAAGGCCTCGGCGTGGCGAAAACTGTTCGAGGCCAATCGCGACCAGATCGAGAACCCCGACCTCATCCATCCGGGGCAGGTACTGAAAGTGCCCGAACTCTGAGCACCGAGCACCGAGCACTGAGCGCTCGCATCGCCACCCTTTCTCCGCATCCTGTTGCTGCAGACATTCCCAAGGGAGACACCCATGAAAACCACGAACCTGCTCGCCGCCGCGCTCGTCGCGGCGCTCGCCGTCGCCGGTTGCAAGAAGAAGGAAGAAGTCACGCCGGTCGTGACGCCCGAACCGACACCGGCCCCGACCATGACGCCGGAAATCATGCCGACGGATCCGAACCCCGGCATGAGCATGCCGAGCGACCCGGCTGCCGCTTCGACTTTTGTCGTGCGTTCGATCGATGTCGGCTCCGCGATCGGCGCCGATAATCGCGTGAGTTCACCGTCCACGACCTTCTTGCCGACGGACACTATCTACGCCGCCGTGGCCAGTGACGGCAGCGCGTCGTCGGTCAACGTCGGCGCCAAGTGGACTTTCGAAGACGGCCAGCTCGTCAACGAGGCCAGCCAGGCCATAGCGCCCACCGGCCCCGCCGTCACCACGTTCAACATCAGCAAGCCCGATGGCTTTCCGGCGGGCCGCTACAAGGTCGAAATCATGGTCGACGGACAATCCGCCGGCATGAGCGAGTTCGAAGTCCGGTAAGGCCCGGGCGCGGCGCCGCTGGCTGCGCCACGGGTTACGCCACGACTGTGCTCGTGGCTCGTGGCTCGTGGCCCGTGGTGCGGTGCGCCCCGAACGACGTGCATAATCCACTTGCCGATTCCGCGCTGGGCAAACCGGCAGAGCAGTCGGTGGCCTACGATCCGGCATTGCTGTTCGCAGTGCCAAGAGCGCCCGCACGCGCGGCGCTCGGGATCGAGCCTGGAGCGGCGCTGCCGTTCGAAGGTGAAGATCTCTGGACCGCGTATGAAGTCTCCTGGCTGGATGGACGCGGCAAGCCGCGCGTGGCGATAGGCCATTTGCGCGTCCCCGCCGATTCGCCGCAACTCGTCGAATCGAAGTCTCTCAAGCTCTACCTCAACGCGTTCCACGGCGAACGAATGGAAAGTGCCGAGGCACTGCGCGCGCGCGTCGTGGCGGATCTCACGCGCATCACCGGCGCCGGGGTCGGGCTGGTGCTCATGGATCCGGCGAATTCGGCGGTGGAGTCGGCGTTCATGGCTTCGGGAGAGCCGGTGTCGCTGCTGGACGGCATGGACATCGCCTGTGGTGCGCACGCCTCGCCGGAACCCGCATTCCTGGACGCGGCGGGCAACGACATCGTCGAGGAGTCGCTCTGCACGCACGCGTTCAGATCAAACTGCCCGGTCACGGGCCAGCCGGACTTCGCAAGCGTCTGGGTGCGCTATCGCGGACCCCGCATCGATCGCGCCGGACTGCTGCGATACCTCGTGTCCTATCGCGCGCACGCGGCGCTGCACGAACAATGCGCCGAACGCATCTTCCTGGACATCGACCGGCGCTGCACGCCGGAGGCACTGGCAGTCGCCGCCCGCTTCACGCGCCGCGGCGGACTCGATATCAATCCGCAACGCGCGTCGCCCGGATACGTCGTCGCGTGGCCAGGGCGGACGCTACGGCAGTGAGCCGCCGTCTTCTGCGCGAGCGGCCCGGGTACCCGGCTTCACCGCGCGCGCGCAGAGGATCCCCGCTTCGTAGAGCAGCCAGATCGGCACCGCCAGCATCAGCTGGGAGATCACATCGGGCGGCGTGAGGATGGCGCCCGCCACGAATGCACCGACGATCACGTAACGGCGTGCGCGCCTGAGCTGCGAGACATCGACCACGCCCAGCGCCACGAGGATGACCACCGCGACCGGTATCTCGAAGCAGGCACCGAACGCGAAGAAGAGCACCAGCACGAAGTCGAGGTAGTGATTGATGTCCGGCATCACCGCGACGCCCTCCGGCGCGACTGCGGTGAGGAAAGTGAACACCGTCGGCAGCACCAGGAAGTACGCGAACGCGCAGCCGGAGTAGAACAACACCACCGACGAGGCGAGGAGTGGCGTTGCAAGCTTCTGCTCGTGACGGTAGAGACCCGGCGCCACGAACGCCCACATCTGGTACAGCAGCCATGGCATCGTCACCAGCAGCGCGACGAAGAACGTGAGCTTGAGGGGGGTCACGAACGGCGTGACGATATCGACCGCGATCATCGAGGTGCCGGAAGGCAACCGCGCCAGGACCGGCTCCGCCAGCAGGTGATAGAGCCGGTTGGCGAAGGGGACGAGCGCGAGGAACGCCAGCAGCAATACCGCGATCGCGCGCAGCAGTCGCGTGCGCAACTCGATGAGATGCGCGATCAGCGACTGCTCGGGCGCGGCTTCAGCGCTGCCCATGGTCATCGCATCGCCGTGCCGACTCGGTCTTTTCGGCAGCGGGTTCGTCGGCGGGTACGCCGGCGGGAAGGAGCGGCGACAAGGAATCCGCCACGGCGTCGGCCACCCGTTGCTCCACCGGCGGCGCATCGTCTGCTTCCGGTTCCGGCGATGAGGGCGCGGAATCGCCACCGGGGGTTTCCGCGGCCTCGCCCATCGCGGCGACGGCGGCGCCGGTGGAAGGCGCATCACTCAGCAGACCCACCTTGCGGGTCAGGCGCTTCGGATCGAGCGTTTCCGACACTTCGCGCAGCGAGCGTCCGAGCAGGTCGAAGGGCTGCTCGGCTTCACTCTTTGCTTCGCCGAAAGGGCGCCGCAGGGCTTCGGCGTCGAGTTCCCGCTCAAGTTCGCTCTTGAGGCTCGACCAGCTCGCGCGCGCGCGCCGGAGCA
>JBGTIG010000481.1:0-5774 GCA_041745755.1 Lysobacterales bacterium | reverse complement strand
AGGGCGCGCCAGGTCGGCAGCGCAACGCCGTCGCAATCGGCCTCGATGGAACCGCACAACGCGACCGCGCAGTCGCGCTCCACGCGCAAGGTTGCACCGGTCAGAGTGAACTCGATCCCCGCAGCCTCGGGCGGGTTGTCGACGAGTCGGTTGGCGAGACCCAGCGAATCGCCGTCGGCCGCGCCGCCCGGTGCGACCCCGAGGTGCCGAAACCCGGGTCGGCCCTGGTCCTGCACGGTCGTCAGCAAGCCGGCAGCGAGAATCTCGATCATGCGCCGGATGGTAACCGCGCGTTCGCTGCGATGACCGGAAGTGTCACTGCAAGCGACGTTTCCTGCGCGTGGCTCGCGGTCAGACTGCGAGGAACCGGACGCGGTCGCCAGGTTCGAGCGTTGTCGGCGGCGCGGCGGCGGCATCGAACAAGCGGACATCGGTACGGCCGACCAGTTGCCAGCCTCCCGGTGCCTCGCACGGGTAGATGCCGGTCTGCGCGCCGCCGATCGCGACCGACCCGGCCGGAACCTGGGCGCGCGGCGTGGCGTGACGATTCATCGCCAGAGCGGGATCGAGGCCGAGCAGATAGGCGAAACCCGGAAGGAAGCCCAGCATCGCGACTTCATATTCGCAGGCGGTGTGACGCCGGACCACCTCGTCGGGATCAAGCGCCGCGTGACGCGCGAGCGCTTCGAGATCGATGCCATCCTCGCCCCCGTAACTCACCGGCAGCGTGACCCGTCGTGGCGACTGCGCGTCGCCGGATTCGCGGGCATCGGGTTCCGCCAGCGCCGCGATAGCCTGCGCGCGCGCACGCGATCGCGGAATTCTCGCGTCCGCGCCAAAATGCAGCGCCACGCTGGCGAAAGCGGGCACGACGTCGAGCAGCCCCGGCAGCGGCTGGGAAGTGAACGCCCGGGCGAGACGTCTCGCCTGCCGGCTGACGGTCGCATCGATGCGGTCGCCGATCTTGAGGATGATCGCGTGCTCGCCGAGTTCCTCGACCACGAGCCGAAGCTTCCCTGCAAGCTCCGGCTCACCTCCCCGTGTACTGCGGTCGCCGCCTCCGCGAGTGCGCTCGGGAGGCAATGCCGGAATCACGCGCCCGGACGAACCGGGATCAGTGGCCGCCGCCATCGAGCGCCTTGAGTTCGCTCGTGAGCGAGGACGCCGCCGCCTGACCATCGGCGAACAGCATGCGCGTGTTGTCGGCGTAGAACAGCGCGTTCTCGATGCCCGCGAAGCCGGTTCCCTTGCCGCGCTTGATGACGATGGTCTGGCGCGCGCGCGATACATCGAGGATCGGCATGCCATAGATGGGCGACGAGGGATCGGTTTTCGCCACGGGGTTCACCACATCGTTGGCGCCGATCACGATGGCGACATCGCAGTTCGGGAACTCCGCGTTGGCATCGTCCATGTCCACGATGAGGTCGTAGGGGACTCCCGCTTCGGCGAGCAGCACGTTCATGTGGCCGGGCATGCGGCCCGCCACGGGATGGATCGCGAACTTGACGTCCTTGCCACGCTCAATGAGTTGCTTGCAGAGGTCCCACATCTTGTGCTGCGCCTGCGCAACCGCCATCCCGTAACCCGGCACCACGATGATCTTTTCCCCGAGGTAGAGCAGCGCGGCAGCGTCGGAAGCCTCGATGGCCTTCTGCTGGCCCGCGATTTCCTGCGCTCCGCCCGCGCCCGGTCCGCCGAAATTCGAGAACAGGACATTGGCGATCGAGCGGTTCATCGCCTTTGCCATCAGCCGCGTCAGCAGGGTGCCGGCGGCGCCAACGACGGTGCCCGCGATGATGAGCGCGGCGTTCTGCTGGACGTACCCCTCGAACCCGACCGCGAGTCCGGTGAAGGCGTTGTAGAGCGAGATCACCACCGGCATGTCGGCGCCGCCGATCGGCAGGGTCATCATCACGCCGAACAGAAGCGCAAGCGAGAAGAACGCGACGATGAGCTCGATGCTGGGCTCAACGACGATCATGCCGCCGATCACCAGCGTCGAGAGGAACACGAGGCCATTGACGAACTTCTGCCCCGTGAAGCGGAAGGTCTTGTCCATCCAGCCCTGGAGTTTCGCGAATGCGATCAGCGAGCCGGAGAAGGACACAGCGCCGATCAGCGCGCCCACCACCGCGAGTATGCGTTGCGTCAGGTTGAGGCAATGATGGCCGTGCACCTCGACGCCCGGGGCGCAGGCCCCAGGCACTGCGAGTGCGACGGCGATCAGCGCCATCGCGCCAATGGCCGCGGCCGATCCGCCGCCCATGCCGTTGTAGAGCGCAACCATCTGCGGCATGTCGGTCATGGCGACGCGTTTGGCGCTCCACCACGCGAGCAACGAAGACACCGCGATGGCCGCGGTCATCAGCGCGAGGTTGTGCATGGCCGGTTGCAGGAAGGTCGCCGCGGTGGCGACGATCATGCCGACGCCGGCCCAGTGGATGCCGGAGCGCGCCGTCACCGGCGAACTCATGCGCTTGATGCCAAGGATGAAAAGAACGGCGGCGGCGAAATAGCTCGCGTTGATCAGTGGCACCGCGATGCTGGGAGGCAGGAAATCCATCACTTGGCGCCTCCCTTCGTTACCACTGCTCCGCCCTTGGCAGGCGCTTTGCTGGACTTGAACATCTCAAGCATGCGCTCGGTCACCACGTAGCCGCCCATCGCGTTGCCGGCACCCAGCATGACGCCGATGAAACCGATGACCTGCTCCATCGGCGTGGTGGCGACGCCCAGCGCAACCATGGCGCCCACCAGCACGATTCCGTGTACGAAGTTCGAACCGGACATGAGCGGCGTATGCAGGATCACCGGTACCCGCGCGATGATCTCGTAACCGGTGAAAGCCGCGAGCATGAAGATGTAGAGCGCCACCCAGCCGTCGATCATTGCCTGTCCCCTGAATAGAGTTCGCACTTCTTCATACGACGCTTTTCTTTCAGCTGGTCCTGCTACCCGTGCTCACGGGGAGTGGAGCAGCACCACCGAGACCACGAACCTTCGAAAGCCCACGATGCGCCCGCAGGAGCTCAAGTCGCGGGCTCGAGTCGCGCGCGCGTCGGCTCGTGCTTTATGGCCCCATCGTGCGTGACACAGCTCTTGGCGATCAGCTCGTCGTCCCAGTCGATCGCCAATGCCCCGTCCTTGACCATCAGCGACAGGAAATTGAAAACGTTGCGTGCGTACATTTCGCTGGCGTGCGTGGCACCCATGCTCGGCAGGTTCACCGGGCCGATGACGCTGACGCCCTTGTGCACGACGGTCTCGCCGGCCCGGGTGAGCTCGCAATTGCCGCCCGATTCGGCCGCGAGGTCCACGATCACGGAACCGGGCTTCATGCCGTCCACCATCGCGGCACTGATGATCTTCGGGGCGGGACGACCGGGTACCGCCGCGGTCGAGACGATCACGTCGACGCCCTTGAGGTGCTCGCCGAGGCGGCGCTGCTGTTCCGCGCGTTCCTCTGCGGTCAGCTCGCGGGCATAGCCGCCTTCTCCCGCCGCGGACACCCCGAGGTCGAGGAACTTGCCGCCCAGCGACTCGATCTGCTCGCGTACTTCGGGCCTGACGTCGAAGCCCTCGACCTGCGCGCCCAGGCGCTTTGCGGTCGCGATCGCCTGCAGACCGGCAACGCCCGCGCCGATTACCAGCACTTTCGAGGGCCGGATCGTGCCAGCTGCGGTCGTCAACATGGGGAAGAATTTGGGGCTGGCCTGCGCCGCGATCAGCACCGACTTGTAGCCCGCCATGCCGGCCTGCGAGGAGAGCACGTCCATTGCCTGCGCGCGCGTCGTGCGCGGGAGCAGTTCCAGGGCGAAGGCCGTGACTTTCCGATCGCGCAGCGCGCGGATGCGATCGTCGCCGGCGTGCGGCGACAGATAGCCGATCACCACCGCGCCCTCGCGCAGCAACGCGACGCGCTCCGCGGACGGCGGCTGCACGGTGATCAGCACGTCGGTGTCCGAAAGGATCTCGGCCGCGTCATCGAGCCTCGTGACGTCGGCATACTGCGAGTCGACGAAGTGGGCGGATTCGCCACTGCCGGTCTGCAGCCGCAGGTCGGCGCCGAGCGCCTTGAGTTTCTTTGCGACTTCCGGCGTCAATGCCGTCCTGCGCTCCTGCGCGCCTTCCTCGCGCAGTGCTGCGATCCTGACCGCCATACGCCGCCCCCCAGCCACGCTCGCGAAGGGGTGATGCTAGCGCGGATTGCGGTGTGCGCGCACCCTGCGACTGCCGCAGAGGGTCGGGTTCGTCAGTGTCGGCCGAGTTTTTCCGCGACCGAACGCATCGCCCGGTCGAAGGCGGGCACGCCGTCATGCACGAGCAGGCGATCGACCGCCATCAGCGCCGCCAGCTCCTGCACGGAGTAGAGACCCACCTTCAGCCCGCGCCGATTGACGAACAGCAGCCGATTCGAGATCGGGCTGATCCACGCGAGTTTTGCCTGCTGCGATTCGCCGCTGGTGCCGATGAAATCGACCCACTTGCCCAGCTCGATCGCTCCCGCGGCCGCGATGTGATTGACCACGTTCTCGGCGCTCGGCATATCGGCCGCCGCTATCGGATTCTCCTTTTCCTCCTCGTCGGCGGCGACGACCGCCGGAGCTGCGGCGACCATCTTCTCGGCATCTTCAACGACCCGGGTGGGGGGCGGCGCAGCCGCGATCCGCTGGTCGATCAACGCCACCAGGCCCGTCAGGATGGGCTGTGCCTGGTCGGCGCCGCAACCCGCGAGTCCCAGCACGCGCGCCATGCGCTCGCGCAGGTCCATCACGCGTTCCGCAGGCAGACCGGTGCCGCCCCGCGAGCGGACTTCGGCGGCGGCCACCACGTGGCTCCCGAGCAGCAAGGCCTCCTGATAGTCGGCGGAGTCGACCCCCTGTCGCAGTTCCGTGATGGTCAGATGGTGGGTCCAGTACCGCGCCAGCACGTCGGTGACCAGCTTGGGCACGCTCCGGCCACTCACCCGCTTCTCGAATTCCTGTTGCGAATTGCGCCTGGCTTGTGCCAGCCGCTCGCGGCCCCGAACGGTGTCGGCGGCGCGCTGCTCGACCAGTTCGGCGCGCTTGCGGTGGCGATGGATGAAATCGGAGAAATCCGCCTCAAGCCGCTGGAAGACGCTCGCGTCCTCGTCGAACTCCTGCAATAGCGCCTCGACCACGCCGGCGACCTTGGCGAGCAGCCGCTCATCGTGCTCGCTGGCTTCCTGGTAGCCGACTGCCGCGTTCGACATCTCGTTGAGCAGCCGGCGCGCCGGATGCGTGCGCTGCAGGAAGAGGTGACGATCCATCAGCGCGAGCTTGATGTACGGCACCATCAGGCGGCTGAGCAGCGACTTGACCTTCGGGTGCAGGTTGCGATCGTCGAGGATCACCTCGAACAGCATGCCCACGAGATCGATCGTGTCCTCGTCCGCATGCGCCATCTGGCGACGCTTGGGATCGACACCGACCGCGCGCGCCTGGTCGGCCAGCGCGCTCTTCACCTCGTCGAGCGACGCGACATCCGTGTCCGTCCACTGCTGATCCTCCTGCGGCAACCCCTGTGCCTGCAGCAGCGTCAGCAGCGAACGCAGCTCGTCGCCGGACATCGGCACCGGTGCCTGCGCGGAGTAGGCCGGTGCGGGCGTCGCGAGGTGCCGGTTCTGCAGCATCGAGCGCAGCGCCGCATAAACCTCGGTGTCGGCGGGATCGATGTACAGCGCGGAGGCATCCCCCGCGCTGGCGCCTTCCCGGCCGGGGTCCTGTGGCGGGAACTGGTTGGCGCCGGGC
>JBGTIG010000480.1:0-1512 GCA_041745755.1 Lysobacterales bacterium | reverse complement strand
CCGGCGACGCGCGCGCGCTCCGCTTCGCCAACAGCGCGGATCTCCGCGCGTGGTACAGCGTCAGCCAGTCGGGCTTCGATCGCGCGATGCCAACCGCGGTGCGCAAGGACGGGCTCGAAGTGATCCGCGACTACACCGATGCCGAGGGCAACCCGATTGGAGCGGTCAAGCTGGGTCAGGAGATCCAGGTGCACGTGAGGATCCGCGCGACGCGCGACGTGGGCATCGACAACATCGCCATCGTCGACCTGTTGCCCGGCGGGTTCGAGCCGGTGCAGGAGTTCCGCGCCGCGCCGGCGCCCGGCGGCGACGCTGGCGATGCGGATGCCGGCTCGGAGGGGAACGCGCCGGCATGGCAATCGCCGGTTGGACTCGCAAGCTCCACCTGGACACCCCACTACGCCGACGTGCGCGACGACCGCGTGGTGATCTACGGCTATGCGGATACCCGCGTGCAGACTTTCGTCTATCGCATCAAGGCGACCAACGTCGGCAGCTTCCTGGTACCGCCCGCTTACGGCGAATCGTTGTACGACCCTACCGTGCAGGCCCAGTCCCTTGCCGGGCGCATCGAGGTCGTGCGGTGATGCAGCATCGACACCGAGCGCGCGCCGCGTTTCCCCTCTCCCTGCACGCGGCTTCTTCCTATTCCCCGTGACCACCGGGCGACGAAGCCGCAAGTCTTCTTCCTTCTCCCCGTGACCACCGGGCGACGAAGCCGCAAGTGTTCTTCCTTCTCCCCGTGACAACGGGGAGAAGGTGGCGCGCAGCGCCGGATGAGGGGCGGCTTCCAGGTGCACTGAAGGCTCCCCCTCAGCCGTCCTTCGGGCACCCTCCCCTCGCAAACGGAAAAAGGGCAAATGCGGTGCGGCGCTGGCGACGTGCACTGTCGACGGCGGCCGCCCTCGCGCTTGCGATCCTTGTGATTGATCGCTGGCCTCACGCGCCGTTGTCGGCGCATGTTCCGGGCTCACAGGCCGTGTTCGATTCGCGCGGAACGCTGCTGCGGCTGACCCTCGCAAGCGACGACAAGTACCGCCTCTGGATTCCGCTCGCCGAGCAGCCCCCGGCCCTCATCGACGCGGTCAAGCTGCAGGAAGACCAGTGGTTCGACTGGCACCCCGGCGTCAATCCCGTAAGCCTCGTACGCGGCGCCTGGATCAGCTACGTCGCGCGAACCCACCGGCAGGGTGGATCGACCCTGACCATGCAACTCGCGCGCCTCATGCAACGCGGCAACACGCGCACGGTACGCGGCAAGGTCGGACAGATCGCGGCGGCCGTGTGGCTGGAACTGCGCTATTCGAAGCAGGAGATCCTCGAGGCCTACTTCAACCTCGCACCTTACGGCGGCAACATCGAGGGCGTCGCCGCGGCGAGTCTCGTCTACTTCGACAAGGCGCCGCGGGACCTCGCCCTGCCCGAGATACTGACGCTGGCGGTGATTCCCCAGGACCCGGGCCAGCGCGCGCGCTGCGGGCGCCAGGCGCGCGACTGCGCGGGCGCGGTCAG
>JBGTIG010000479.1:0-1780 GCA_041745755.1 Lysobacterales bacterium | reverse complement strand
GGACGCGTCGGGAATCGCGTCGGTGGAACTCGCCGACCTCGCGCGTTACGCCGTCGACCGGCGCAACTGACGCCACGACCCGCTGCGTTTGCAGCACCGAGGGCGCCGGTCGCTGGGATCACCGCCCCATTCCGACGATCCCGCTTCCGCAGGCGCAGGGCCATGCCTTGCCCCTCGCGCTCGCGCTCGCCAGGGATCCAGGCAAGCCGGGTCCGGACTGCGCCGAACCCGGCCCTAGAAGATCCTGAGTGAGAAGGGGTAGCGGTAGGGCAGCCCTTCCTTGGCGCGCATGGAAGCGATGATCGTGCAGACGAACCACACGACGGCGATGACCAGCGCCGCCGGGATCGTGATCAGCGCGCCGAGACCGAGCGTTATGATCGTCAAGCCGATCAGCAGCAAGGCGACGAGGCCCATCGTCACGTTGAAGTTGAGTGCTTCCTTGGCGTGTTGCGCCACGAACACCGAGTCGTCGCGCTTGATCAGCCAGACGGCCAGCGCGCCGATCGCGCCGCCCACGCCGAAGAACCAGCTGGTCAGCAACGCACAGACGAGCGCGACCAGATGTGCGCCCATGGCCCAGTTTCGCTCATCGCTCCCCAGCGCGGGCGACGTGACGGTGCTGTCGATGGTTTCGCTCATTGCAATCTCCTGCCGTGGTTCGATCGATCGCATGGCATGGGTCGCCTGCGACACCTTGATTCTGGGGTCTGCGCGCGGCGCGTCAAGTGCCACCCGCCACGGTCATGCGGTCCAGCAGCAGGGATCCCGTCAGGATCGAACCACGGCGATCGATGTCGCTGCCGATCGCCCGGATGCCCTGCCACATCGTGCCCAGATGGCCCGCGATCGTGACCTCGTCGACGGGATGGGCAACGCGGCCGTTTTCCACCCAGAAACCGGCCGCTCCGCGCGAATAATCCCCGGTCACGATCGAGACGCCCTGCCCCATCAGTTCGGTCACGAGAAGCCCGGTACCGAGTTCCGCGAGCATGCCCGCGAAATCAGGCCCGCTCGTCGTCACCTCGAGATTGTGTACGCCACCCGCGTTGGCGGTGGTTGCGAGGTTCAACTTCCGCGCCGAGTAGCTCGAGAGTACGTAACGCGCGAGTACGCCTGCTTCCACCAGCGGATTCTCTCGCGTAGCGACACCCTCGCCATCGAAGCTGGACGATGCCTGTCCGCGCGGCAGCGACGGGCGTTCGATCAATGACAGCCACGACGGAAGAATCTGCTTTCCCTGTGCGCCTGCGAGAAAACTCGCACCGCGATACAGCGCGCCACCCGAGACCGCCCCCAGCAGGTGACCGAACACCCCGCGCGCCAGCTCCGGCACGAACAGGACCGCGCATTCGCGCGTGGAAAGTCCCTGTGCGCCGAGCCGCGCCAGCGCCTTTTCGGCGGCGCGGCGCCCGATGCTGGCGCCGTCCTGCATGTCTGCGGCCGAGCGCTGGCTGTCGTAGTGATCGTCGCGTTGCATCTCATCGTTGGCTGACGCGAGCAGCGAACAGCTGAGGTGGTGTCGCGTACCGCGCTCGCGACCGATGAATCCATGCGAGTTGGCGTAGACGCCCACGCTGCGTTGCGTGCCGATGCTCGTGCCGTCGGCGTTGACAATCCGGGGATCGACGTCGCGGCCTGCCTGCTCGCAGGCCAGCGCCATCCCGATCGCCGCTTCCGGTTCGATGTCCCACGGGTGCCAGAGGTCGAGATCGGGAAACTCGGTCGCCATCAGCTCCGGCTCCGCGAGCCCCGCGGCGGAATCGGCCTCGGTGAAGCC
>JBGTIG010000478.1:0-8307 GCA_041745755.1 Lysobacterales bacterium | reverse complement strand
GATCGATGCGCGCAGCGGCGTCGAACGCTGGCGCTTCGATGCGAAGATCGATCCTGCGGTCGACTACGCCGAGACGGCGTCACGCGGCGTGTCGTACTGGCGCGATGCGGCGCCAGGAAGGCAGAGGGGCTCGACGGCTGCCCCTCATCCGGCGCTGCGCGCCACCTTCTCCCCGCCTGGCGGGGAAAAGGAAGAATGCATGGAGCGAATTTTCATGGGCACGCTGGATGCGCGCCTGATCGCACTCGATGCCAAGAGCGGCAAGCCCTGTGCGGACTTCGGCGACGATGGCGCGATCGACCTCCGCCGCGGCGTGCGCTCGGTCCAGGTGGGCGAATACACGATCACGTCGCCTCCGGCGGTGGTCGGCGACGTGCTCGTCAGTGGTTCGGCGATCGGGGACAACGGTGCGACCAATCTGGAACTCGGAGTCGTACGCGGCTATGCCGCACGCACGGGCGTGGAGCTCTGGCGATGGGATCCGATCCCGCGCACCGCACGAGTGCCCACGGATGCCGCCAATCCCGACTTCGGCGAGATCGACGAGCAGCGCGCCCAGTGGACTGGCGGCGCGAACGCCTGGACGGTGTTCGCAGCGGACGTCGAGCGCGACCTGGTGTTCGTGCCGACGGGTGCGCCGAGCCCTGACTTCTACGGCGGTGAAAGACTGGGCGACACGCGCTTCGCGAACTCGCTGGTGGCGCTGCGCGCGAGCACCGGCAGGATCGCGTGGGCGCGACAGCTCGTGCACCACGATCTCTGGGACTACGACCTCGCGTCGCAACCGCTGCTGATCGAGCTTGAACGCAACGGAGCGAAGATTCCTGCCGTGGTGCAGCCCACCAAGCACGGTCAGGTGTTCGTCCTGCACCGGGAGACCGGCGCGGCCTTGTTCCCGATCCACGAACGCCCCGTCCCGCCGTCGGATGTGGCCGGTGAGCGTGCATCTCCGACGCAGCCGATATCGGCGCTACCGAGCCTGGTGCCGAACGGCCCGGTCACGGAGAAGGACGCCTGGGGCTTCACGCCCTGGGATCGCGGCAAGTGCGCGGAGAAGATCCGCGCGCTGCGATCGGAGGGATTGTTCACGCCGCCGAGCCTTCGCGGCACGATCATGCGCCCGGGTTACGCCGGCGGCAGCAACTGGGGCAGCGCGTCGTTCGATCCGGTGCGGCAGCGACTGGTGTTCAACGTCAATGACCTGCCGATGGTGGTGGCGCTGTTTCCTTCAGCCCATTACGAGAGACTCCGGGACAGCGGCGAGTTCGACGACTTCGACTTCTCGCGTCAGCGCGGTACGCCCTACGGTATGCACCGTGGACTGCTGGCATCGCCCATCGGCGTGCCTTGCACCGCCCCGCCGTGGGGCAAGCTGGTCGCGCTCGATCTCGCGAACGGGAAGATCGCGTGGTCCACCCCGCTCGGCACCACGCGTGACCTCGCGCCGTGGCCGCTGTGGGGTTATCGCGGCGTTCCCAACATGGGCGGATCGATCACGACGGGGGGTGGTCTCGTCTTCATCGCGGCGACCACGGACAACTTCCTGCGCGCCTTTCGCACGAGCGACGGCGTGGAAATCTGGAAACGGCGGCTGCCGGCCGGCGGCCAGGCGACGCCCATGACGTACGTGCGGGACGGTCGCCAGTACATCGTGATCGCCGCCGGTGGCCATGGTGGAATGGAAACGACGCCCGGCGACTACGTCATCGCGTTCGCGCTGCCGGCGCAGCCGACGCGGGGCGACGATCGCTGATCCGGTTCCACGGCCCGGTCCGGGCGCACTATCCTGCGGACGCCGGAAGTCCGGTGGTCGAAGCGTGGAAGCGATGGCAGCGAAGAGCAGCAGCGGCAATGCCGGTGAACGCGGTTACAACGAGCAACCGCGGCTCGCAGTGCTCATCGACGCCGACAACGCGCAGCCCGCGGTGATCGAGGGTCTGCTCGGCGAAGTCGCCAAG
Source organism: Lysobacterales bacterium (assembly GCA_041745755.1). GTDB lineage: Bacteria > Pseudomonadota > Gammaproteobacteria > Xanthomonadales > Ahniellaceae > JBBQNY01. The sequence continues at coordinate 6,349 of JBGTIG010000478.1, read as the reverse complement.
TTCGGCGTCGCCAGCGTCAAGCGCATCTACGGCGACTTCACCCACACGCGCATGACGCAGTGGAAGCGCAAGCTGCTGGAGCACTCCATCGCGCCCGTGCAGCAGTTCGCCTACACCAGCGGCAAGAACGCGACGGATTCCTCGCTCATCATCGACGCGATGGATCTCCTCTACACCGGGCGCTTCGATGGCGTGTGCCTGGTGTCGAGCGACAGCGACTTCACGCGCCTCGCGCAGCGCCTGCGCGAGGAGGGCCTCATCGTGTACGGATTCGGGGAGCGAAAAACACCCGATCCTTTCGTGGCCGCCTGCGACAAGTTCATCTACACCGAACTGCTCCGCGCGGAGGCCGACGCGGAGACCCCGGCGGCCGCACCGGCGAAAACCACCCGGGGTGCAGCGCGCAAATCCGCACGCGGCAGGACGGCCGTTGTGTCGGCACCTGCAGCGGAGGCTCCGACGGATCAGCCCACCGCGACGGCGCGGAAATCCGCCGCGCTGCCGCTGCCGCTGGAACTCCTGCGCCGCGCCATCGAGGACGCATCCGACGACCAGGGCTGGGCGCCGCTCGGCGCGGTGGGCACGTACCTGACGAAGATCCGGCCCGACTTCGATCCGCGCCTCTATGGCCACCGCAAGCTCAGCGAACTGTTGAGGAACCACCCGCGGCATTTCGAAATGGAGGAGCGTGGTGGCACTGGCGGCGGCAGCCGCGCCATTTACGTACGCGCGCGCGACTGATGCGGCGGTTCGGACGGGCGTGAGTGCGGAATTGCCAAGCGCGCCGGCGTGCGAACGCAACCGCGATCCGATCCTCGAGGTGCTGCAACGGCATCTCCGCGCTGCGCGCCGGGTGCTCGAGATCGGCAGCGGCACCGGCCAGCATGCAGTGCACTTCGCCGCCGCCATGCCCTGGCTCACCTGGCAATGCTCGGATCGTCGCGAGAACCTGCCGGACATCGACGCATGGATCCATGCGGCGCAACTGCCCAACACGCCACCGCCGCTCGAACTCGACGTGCTGCGCGGCCCGTGGCCCGCCCCCTTGCCAGCGCAAGCGCCGTTGTCACCGGCCGCTCCACACGAATTCGATGCGGCCTTCAGTGCCAACACGCTGCACATCATGGGATGGCCGGCGGTCGAGGCCATGTTCAAGGGTCTGGGTGCCGCACTCGGTGCCGCCGCGACGATCATCGTGTATGGACCCTTCAATTACGACGGTGCGTACACGAGCGCCAGCAACGGCGATTTCGACGCGTGGCTCAAGTCGCGCGATGCGGCATCCGGCATTCGTGAATTCGAAGCGGTGGATGGTCTCGCTCGCACGATCGGGTTGCGTTTGATCGAGGACGTGGCGATGCCTGCGAACAACCGGTGCCTGGTGTGGCGGCGCTGAACCTTGCCTGCTGATCGGCTCGTGGCCAACCGCAATCCGCGACAGGCAGCTCAGGAACTACCGGCCCGCTTTCCGGAACGGGGCTTTGCGCTCGGAGACTTCGCACGAGGCGCCGGGCGGGACGCGGCGACATCGGCGGCGAGCGCGGCGCGCTGCGAGGCCATGGCTTCCCGCGTCTTCGCGTCGGGCGCCGGATACGCAAGCTCGAGCGATTCGAGAGCGGCGACGAGCGCCTCGGCCACTACGAGCCGCGCGAACCAGCGGTGGTCGGAAGGCACCACGATCCATGGCGCGTGCGGCGTCGAGGTTGCGCGAATCATGGTCTCGAACGCCGCCGTGTAGGCCTCCCACCGCGCGCGTTCCGCCACATCGCCCGCGTTGTACTTCCAGTGTTTGTCCGGATTGTCGATGCGTTCGAGAAAGTGCTTCGCCTGTTCGGCCTTCGACATATGCAGGAAGAACTTGCGTACCACCGTTCCATTGCGCGTGAGGTGCCGCTCCCAGGCGTTGATGTCCTCATAGCGCTCGGCCCAGATCTTCCGGGTAACCAGGCGCTTCGGCAGCTGCTGCGCGGCGAGCGCTGCCGGCTTGACCTTGACTACCAGCACTTCCTCGTAGTGCGAGCGATTGAAGACGCCAATGCGGCCGCGCTGCGGCAGCGCGAGCTGATGGCGCCAGAGATAGCCGTGATCGAGCTCTGCCGCATTCGGCGCCTTGAACGACGTCACCTGGAACCCGGCGGGATTGAGTCCCGAGAAGACTTTCTCCATCAGGCTGTCCTTGCCCGAACCGTCGATGCCCTGCAGCACGATCAACAGCGACCAGCGATTCTGTGAAGCGAGCTTTTCCTGAAGTCCCCTCAGCCGGTCGCGGGCATCGCCGAGCAGCGCCTCGGCTCGCTCCTTCGCGCCATCGCCGAGCGTCCCGGTCGAGTCCGCCGCGATGCTGGCAAGCCGGAAGCGGCGGCCATCGGTGATCGTCAAGTGTTGCGCGATGTTGCGGTGCTTGCGCATGCGGGCCCCCCGGTGTGCCGGGCACAAGACTACCTGAGCCCCGCGCCGTGCGCCCTGCGCCCTGCGCGACTGCTATTGACCCGGTTTGAAATTATGTTCGGGCGACCCTGAGCCGAGGAAGGACGAACCATGAGCGGTGTTGCGCGGATCGCCTTCCCTCACGATTCCGTCCATGGTTCGACGGGCTCACCACGAACGGAATTTTGAGGGGCTCACCTTACCCCTCGCCCCGTGAAACGGGGAGAGGGTGGCGCGCAGCGCCGGGTGAGGGGCTACCCGGTTTCGCGCGATCGCAGCCGACTCATGTGTCGTGCGCAGGTCGGCGTTTCTCGCGATTCCGCTCATGGTTCGACGGGCTCACCACGAACGGAATTTTGAGGGGCTCACCTGGAACGGAATCTCGAGAAAGTCACCACGAACGGAACTGTGAGCGGCTCACCACGCGGAATTTTGAAAGGGTCACCACGAGCGGAATTTCAAACGGGGTCGCTACCGCTTGCCCTCGCCCCGTGAAACGGGGGTGAGTACGTGCTGCTGCGAGCCGCGGGCTCGCGCACGTACGAACGCCCGAGCGAAGCTCGGGCCGGGGCACGGAGTGGGGTGGCGCGCAGCGCCGGGCGAGGGGCTGCCCGGCTTCGCGCGATTGCACCCGGTCCTGATCCGGTGCCGTAATTCGCAGCACGGAAGCAAGGCCCACCTTCATCGAACGCGAAACTTCCGACTTTCCCGGCAGTGCCCGACAACATCCCTTGACCGCGGCCTGCGACTCGCTGATCCTGCCGGGCCTCGTTCGCGGGTCCCGTGCATGTGTGGTTTCGTCGCGTTGCTGGATCCGTCGGGCGGGGCGCAGGCGCTGCGGGAAAGCGTGCTCGCGGGTGCGCGTCGCCTTCGCCATCGCGGTCCCGACTGGAGCGGCGTCTACACTGATGACTGCGCCGTGCTGGCGCACGAGCGACTCGCGATCGTCGACGTGCTGCACGGTGCGCAACCGCTCGTCACCCCGGATGGCGCCCAGGTGCTCGCGGTCAACGGCGAGATCTACAACCACCGCGAGCTGCGCGCCGCATTTCCCGATTACCCGTTCGCGACCGACTCCGACTGCGAAGTGATCCTCCCGCTCCACGCACGCGACGGCGCCGGATTCCTCAACTCGCTCAACGGGATTTTCGCCTTCGTGCTGTGGGACAAGGCTCGCCAGGACTGGTTGATCGCGCGTGATCCGATCGGCGTCATCCCGCTCTACTACGGTCACGACGAGCACGGGCGGCTCTGGGTCGCGTCGGAACTCAAGGCGATCAACGACGTGTGCGCGAGCGTCGAGGTATTTCCGCCCGGCAGCTACCTCACGCGCGCGATGGATGCACCCGCGAGCTACTACACGCCCGGCTGGCGCGCATTCGATTCGGTGGAGCACGGTCCCACCGACCCGGCACCCCTGCGTGCGGCGCTGGAGCAAGCCGTGCATCGCCAGCTGATGGCGGATGTTCCCTACGGCGTGCTCCTGTCCGGTGGCCTCGATTCGTCGTTGATCGCCGCCATCACGGCGCGTTTTGCCGCAAGACGCATCGAGGAGGACGATGCCGCGCCGGCGTGGTGGCCCCGCCTGCACACGTTCTCGATCGGACTCGAGGGCTCGCCCGACCTCGCCGCCGCGCGTACCGTCGCCGCGCACCTCGAATCCGCGCACCATGAGTTCCAATTCACCGTGCAGGAGGGACTCGACGCGTTGTCCGACGTGATCTACCAGATCGAATCGTACGACGTGACGACGATCCGCGCCTCGACTCCCATGTACCTGCTGGCGCGCCGCATTCGCGCGATGGGCATCAAGATGGTCCTGTCGGGCGAGGGCGCGGACGAGATCTTCGGTGGCTATCTTTATTTCCACATGGCACCGGACGATCGCGAGTTCCATGCGGAGCTCATCCGCAAGCTCGATGCGCTGCACCTCTACGATTGCCTGCGGGCGAACAAGGCCATGGCGGCGTGGGGCATCGAGGCGCGCGTGCCGTTCCTCGATCGCGAGTTCCTCGACGTGGCGATGGCACTCGCGCCGTCGATCCGTCGCCCCGGCAATGGCCGCATCGAGAAGGCGGTGCTGCGGGAGGCCGGCCGCGGGCTACTGCCTGACTCGATTCTCTGGCGGCAGAAGGAACAGTTCTCCGATGGCGTCGGTTACGGCTGGATCGACGCGCTCAAGGCGCACGCGGAGGCAGAGGTGAGCGACGCGCAGATGGCGACTGCAGCGCGGCGCTTCCCCGTCAACACGCCTGCCTCGAAGGAGGCCTACCGTTACCGCGAAGTGTTCGCCCGCCACTACCCCGGCGACAACGCGGCGCGACTCGTTCCCGGCGGGCCGTCGATCGCGTGCTCGACGCCGACCGCGTATCGCTGGTCCCAGGCCTTCGCCGCGAACAACGATCCCTCCGGCCGCGCAGTGCTCGGAGTTCACGGCCAGTGAAGGCGGGGCTCGTCGCGGACCGCCACTCCCGCTGGTTCTTCGCAGCGGGAAAGAATATGCAGCGCCATTCATGTCGCGGGCATGGTCTGGACTGCAACGGCGGCAGGGCCGTGGCTCGGCGGGAATGCTGCGTGGCTTCCGATGCCACGATCGTGCGGGTAGTCTTGCTCGATGAGTGAGAATCCGCTCCACATCGTGATCCTCGCGGCCGGCGAGGGCACGCGCATGCGCTCCGCATTGCCCAAGGTGCTGGCGCCGCTCGCTGGCAAGCCCATGCTGGCGCACGTCCTCGACACGGCGCGCGCGCTCGCGCCCGCGACGATCCACGTGGTGTACGGACACGGCGGAGTTGCGCTCAAGGCCGCGTTCGCCGACGCGGACGACATCGACTGGATCCTGCAATCCGAGCAGCGGGGTACCGGCCATGCCGTGCAACAGGCGATACCGGAGATCGCGGACGGCGCGCGCGTGCTGGTGATGTACGGGGATGTCCCGCTGGTGCGCGCCGAATCCCTGCGTCCGCTCGTCAATTGCAAAGCGGCGCTCGTGGCGCTGGTCGCCGAACTCGAGGACCCGACCGGTTACGGCCGCGTGATTCGCGATGCAGAAGGCAACGTCGCCGCCATCGTCGAGGAACGCGACGCCAGCATCGAGCAGCGCCGCCTGCGCACCGTCAACACGGGATTCCTTGCCGCCGACGCGGAGCCGCTCCGGCGCTGGCTCATGGGTCTTGACGCGGACAACACGCAAGGCGAGCTGTACCTGACCGACGTGTTCGCTGCTGCGGCCGCCAGTTTCACTGCGGCCGAACTGCTGGAAGTCCCGGACGTCGGGGAAGTCGAAGGCGCCAACGATCGATGGCAGCTCGCGCGACTCGAACGGGTCCTGCAGCAGCGGGCTGCCCGTGCGCTTGCGCTCGCGGGCGCGCGTCTGGCGGACCCGGCCCGCATCGACATCCGCGGTGAGGTTTCGGTTGGAACCGATGTGTTCATCGATGTCGACGTGGTGCTCGAGGGCCGGATCGTGCTCGGCGACAACGTCTGCATCGGTCCGTTCTCGCGGCTTCGCGACGTCGAGGTGGGCGCGGGCAGCATCGTGCACGCGCACTGCGACCTCGATGGTGCAAAGGTCGGTGCCAATGCGCGGGTCGGTCCTTACGCGCGCCTGCGCCCCGGGACGGAGCTGGCGAACGACACGCACGTGGGCAATTTCGTCGAGATGAAGAAGACGCGCCTGGGTCGCGGCGCGAAGGCCAACCACCTGAGCTATCTCGGCGATGCGGTGATTGGCGCTGACACCAACATCGGTGCGGGCACCATCACCTGCAACTACGACGGGGTCAACAAATCGACCACGACCATCGGCGAGCGCGTGTTCGTGGGTTCGAACTCTGCGCTGGTGGCGCCGGTGACGATCGGGGACGACGCCACCATCGGCGCCGGTTCCGTGATCACGCGCGACGCGCCCGCCGGCGAACTC
>JBGTIG010000477.1:0-2418 GCA_041745755.1 Lysobacterales bacterium | reverse complement strand
GACCTGTTCCTCGCCTACCGCGTTGCCAGCGATCTACGCGACCGTCTCGGCGGGTTCTACGCCGTATCGGACTGGACGCGAGAGCAGGCCAACTTCTTTCGCGCCATCAAGACCGAGAAGGCGGTGATGTTCATCATCCTTTCGCTGATCGTCGGCGTGGCTGCGTTCAACCTGGTTTCTTCGCTGGTGATGCTGGTCACCGACAAGCAGGCCGACATCGCGATCCTGCGCACGCTCGGACTCGCACCGCGCACGGTGATGGGCGTTTTCATGGTCCAGGGCATGCTGATCGGCATCATCGGCATCCTCAGCGGCGTGCTGCTGGGTGTACTGCTGGCGGAAAACGTATCGCCGGTCATGCATGCGATCGAGAGCACCTTCGGATTCCAGCTGTTGCCTGCGGAGATCTACTACATCAGCGACCTTCCTTCCGACACTCGCGGCTCCGATGTCGCGCGCATCGTGGTGGTGGCGTTCGTGATGTGCCTCATCGCGACGATCTATCCCGCCTGGCGCGCTTCGCGGATGCCGCCCGCCCAGGCCCTGCGCTATGAATGAGACGGGCGCGGCAAACCCGGTCATCCAGTGCCGGGATATCCGCAAGACCTACAGCGAAGGCGCCATCCGCACCGAAGTGCTGGACGGCGTCGATCTGGACGTCGCGCGCGGCGAGACCGTCGCCATCGTGGGTGCCAGCGGCGCGGGCAAGAGCACCCTGCTGCACATCCTCGGGGGACTCGATCTTCCGAGCGCGGGGGAGGTCGAAGTGGAGGGCACACGGATGTCCGCCCTGTCGGACGCCGCGCGCGGTGCTCTGCGCAATCGCAGCCTGGGATTCATCTACCAGTTCCACCATCTGCTGCCGGAGTTCACGGCGCTGGAGAACGTGATGATGCCGCTCGCGATCGGCGGGCTCGCCATGGCGGATGCCCGTGACCGGGCGACCGGGCTGCTCGGACGCGTCGGTCTCGGCGCCAGGCTCGAACACAAGCCGGGAGAGCTGTCCGGCGGTGAAAGGCAGCGCTGCGCGGTGGCCCGCGCGCTGGTCACGCGTCCGGCCTGCGTCTTCGGCGACGAGCCGACCGGAAACCTCGATCATCGCAATGCCGAAGGGATCTACGAACTCATGCTCGAACTCAACCGCGAAGTCGGCACCAGCCTTGTCATCGTCACCCACGATCGGGAACTCGCCGCGCGCATGGATCGCACGCTGGAACTGGTCGCTGGCAGGCTTGTCACGATCTGATCCGCGTTCCCGTTGGTCGTAGCGCGAAGGAGGGACACGGCGATGGAGGTGCTGAAGCCGGCCGACGGCGCCGCGAGACTTGCGATCGCTTCGCCCCTGCCGGTGGCGTGCGCGGTGATCGGCGCGCTGGTGGTCTTGCGGTCGCCGCAACTCCCCGGCTGGCAGCAGATTGTCGCGATGTCGGTTCTCGGCCTGCTGCTTTGCGCAGCGCGCGACGTCGTGCGTTGCGCGGGAATGCTGCTGCTGGGCGCTGCCTGGCTCGCCATCCGCGGCACGCTCGCGCTCGAGGCGCGACTTCCCGAGTCCCGCAGCGGCATGGATCATGGGATTGGCGGGCAGGTAATCGGTTTGCCACGATTCGAACCCGAGCGCACGGTTTTCGATTTCCGCGCGGATAGCGGACCCGTGCGGGGGCTCGTCCGGCTCGCCTGGTATCGACCGGCGTCCCGCATCGAGGCGGGCGCGCGACTGGATCTCGAGGTGCGCCTGCGAACGCCACGCGGCACGCGCAATGCGGGCGGTTTCGATTACGAGGCCTACGCGCTGCAGCGCGGGATACGCGCGCAGGGATATCTGCTGGCGCCCCCGCAGGTGCGGGACGCAGGCATCGATTGGCGCGGTCGCCTGGATCGTGCGCGTTCGGATTTTTCCCGGCGGATTGCGCGTGAGGTTGCCGATCGCCGCGCGGCCAATCTTCTGCGCACCCTGATCGTGGGTGATCAGGGTGCGCTTTCGAGCCGGGACTGGGAAACCCTCAGGCGCACCGGTACCACGCATCTGGTGGCGATCTCCGGGTTCCATATCGGCATCGTGGGAGGTTTCGCCGCGCTGCTCGCCGGCGGCCTCTGGCGGTTGTGGCCCGGCCTTGCGTTACGGGTTCCCCGCCGCATCGCGCAGGCATTCGTGGCGATCCTCGCCGCCACGGTCTACGGCCTGCTGGCCGGCATCTCGCTTCCGGTCTTGCGCACGCTGCTGATGATCGCAACGGTCGCGCTGGCGGCGATGAGTCGGCGCCACGTCAGCGTCGCGCACTCGCTCGGGCTCGCGGCCGGAATCGTGTTGCTGGTCGATCCACTGGGATTGCTCGCGGCCGGATTCTGGCTGTCATTCGCGGGTGTTGCGTGGCTCATCTTCTGCCTGCAGGGTCGCTCCCGCAAACGGTCCCTCTGGGT
>JBGTIG010000476.1:0-1987 GCA_041745755.1 Lysobacterales bacterium | reverse complement strand
TTGCCGCGATAGATGAGCCCCTGCTCGTGCAAACGCACGAAGGCTTCGATCACCGCCGCCGACGCGCCCGCATCCATCGTGAACACCGTGCGCGACCAGTCTCCCGACGTGCCGAGCCGGCGCATCTGTCGTTCGATGGTGTCGCCGGATTCGCGCTGCCATTCCCACACGCGCCCGATGAAGGCTTCGCGGCCGAGTGCATCGCGCGTGAGTCCCTCACCGGCGAGATTGCGACCCACCACCATCTCGGTGGCGATGCCCGCGTGGTCGGTCCCCATCTGCCAGAGCGTGTCGCAGCCGCACATGCGGTGGTAGCGGATGAGGGCGTCCTGCAGCGTGTGCTGGAACGCATGTCCCATGTGCAGCGTGCCGGTGACATTGGGCGGTGGCAGCAGGATCGAGAAAGGCTCGCCGACGCCGCTCGGCGCGAACAGGCCATGCCGTTCCCAGTGCGCATACCACGCGGATTCGAAGCCCGAGGGTTCGTAGCTCTTGTCCATGCCGGTGCTGGCGGCGCGCGCGCCGACGGTCTCATCGAGTCGAAGTCGCGGATTGTATGGCAGCGTCACGCCCTTCCCCCGCCGAGCGGGCGAGAGGCACGAAAAACTCACATGTCGTGCTTGGCAAGCTCGAAGCCGCGCCGCTGATAATCGCGCCAGCGCGCGCGCAATGGTTCGCGCGCGGCGTCATCGGCGGGAACCACCTCGAGCACGCGGGTGATTTCGCCTTCGGCGGCCGCGTCCCGGAGATTGATCACCAGCGGCCGCGGCGGCGTATCGACGCCGGGCGGCACCACCAGGACAGGCGTGACCTCGTCGTCCTCGGGATCGGTCAGCCCAGCGATCTGGTGCGGCAGGTACGCGTCGGGGTCGAAGGACCAGAGCAGGTCGTCCAGTTCCTCGGCCTGCGCTTCGTCGCGAACGAGTATGAGCGTGGGCTGCTCGCTTTCGAACGCGCGTCGGGCGAGCTCGCACACCAGCCGCAGCGGGTCCGTGCGGAAGCGCGGCTTGGCGATCAGATAGAAATCAGCGCGCGGCATGTCCGGCTATGGGCACTGCCGCAGCAACCATTCGGTCAGCATGCCGACGGGGCGTCCCGTGGCGCTGCCCTTGCGGCCTTCCGTGCTCGCGCTGCCAGCGATGTCCAGGTGCGCCCAGCGCTGCTTCTCCACGAAGCGCGAAAGAAAGCAGCCGGCCGTGATCGCGCCGGCCCAGCGCGATCCGATGTTGGCGAAGTCGGCGCTGCCGCTCTCCAGCTGGCTCTGGTATTCGTCCCAGAGCGGCAATCGCCAGGCACGATCCCAGGCGTGCTGTCCCGCCTCGAGAAGCTCGTCGGCGAGCGACTCGTCGTGCGTCATGAGTCCGCTCGCGTGCGTCCCGAGCGCGACCAGGCAGGCGCCGGTCAGGGTGGCGACGTCGATGATGGTCGCGGGCTTGTAGCGCTGGATCACATACGTCAGCGCGTCGCAGAGGATCAGCCTTCCCTCCGCGTCGGTGTTGAGCACCTCCACCGTCTTGCCCGACAGCGTGCGCAGTATGTCGCTCGGCCGATAGCCGGCGCCGTCTGGCATGTTCTCGGCGGCGGGCACCGCACAGACGAGGTTGATGGGCAACGCCAGTTCGACGCACGCGGCAAAAGTGCCGAGCACTCCGGCGCCGCCGCACATGTCGTATTTCATCTCCTCCATGCCGGCGGTCGGTTTGATATTGGTGCCGCCGGTGTCGAAGGTGATGCCCTTGCCGACCAGCGCGATGGGCGCCGCCTGCGGATCGGCCGCGCCGGAATAGCGCAGGAGGATGAGTTGCGCCGGATTGGCACTGCCGCCACCGACCGCGAGCAGCGAATGCAGGCCGAGCTCGCGCATCTGCTCGACCGTGAGCGATTCGAACTCGACGTGCTCGTGCTCCCTGGCCAGCGCGCCCGCCTGCTCCGCGAGATAGGCCGGCGTGCAGACGTTGGGCGGCAGATTGCCGAGTTCGCGCGCGAG
>JBGTIG010000475.1:0-5967 GCA_041745755.1 Lysobacterales bacterium | reverse complement strand
CGGCGCGGTCGACGGGGGCCGGACCCGCGCGCAGCGGGATCGACGCGCGCGGGGCGCGAAGAGCCCCCTGAGGTTAGCCCGCGGCTCCGTGGGCAGCCACGGGGAAGTCCGCAGGCTGATCCTGTCGCTGCAGGAGTGCGGTCAGCGATGCGAGCTTGTCGCGCAACTGGCGGCGATCGACGATCGCGTCGATGGCGCCGTGCTCGAGCAGGAACTCGCTGCGCTGGAAGCCTTCCGGCAGGGTTTCGCGTACCGTCTGCTCGATCACCCGCGGGCCCGCGAATCCGATCAGCGCATGCGGCTCGGCCAGGTTGATGTCGCCGAGCATGCCGAGCGACGCGGAAACCCCGCCGGTGGTCGGATGCGTCAGCACCGAGATGTACGGCACGCCCGCCTCGCGCAGGCGCGCGATCGCCGCGGCGGTCTTCGCCATCTGCATGAGCGAATACAGCCCCTCCTGCATGCGCGCGCCGCCGGTGGCGGAAAAACACACCAGGGGAGCGCGCTCGGCCAGCGCGCGCTCGGCGGCGCGCGTGAATTTTTCCCCGACCACCGAGCCCATCGATCCCCCCATGAAGGTGAACTCGAACGCGCAGGCGACCATCGGCGCGCGCTTGACGCAGCCGCGCATCGAGATCAGCGCGTCCTTCTCGCCGGTGGCTTTCTGCGCTGCGATGATGCGATCGCGATATCTCCTGGAGTCGCGGAACTTGAGCGCGTCGACCGGCTCGAGCGCCGCGTCCATCTCCTCGCTCGTGGCCTCGTCGAACAGGGCCAGCAGGCGCGCGCGCGCGCCGATCGCCATGTGGAAGCTGCACTTCGGACAGACATTGAGATTGCGCTCGAGCTCCGGCTGGTACAGCGCGACGCCGCAGCCTTCGCACTTGGTCCAGAGCCCCTCCGGCACGGCCCGGCGATTGCCGCCCTGCGTGCGGATGCGCGCAGGCATGAGTTTCTGCAGCCAGCTCATGTCACGGGAGTTCCGATCGTTCTGCCCGCGCCCATGTTAGTCCACGTGGAGTCCGCTGCGGGCGGCGTCGAGCGCCGTGCGAAAGGGCGCCAGGAACGCACTGGCGCGTGCGGCCGCTGAGGACTCGTCCTCCGACTCCGCGATCGCCTCCACCAGCGCCGACCCGATAACCACGGCGTCCGCGCCCGCGGCGATACGCACGGCGTCATCCGGACGCTTGATGCCGAACCCGACGGCGACCGGGACGCCGAGCGCAGCGCCGAGGCTTGCGGTGCGCTCGGCCAGCTGATCGTAGGCGATGCCGTCCGCGCCGGTGACGCCGGCAAATGCCACGCAGTACACGAAGCCCGCAGCGCGTTTGCGCATCGCCTGCACGCGCTCCGGCGTGGTCGTGGGCGCGGCGAGGAAAATCTGGTGCAGTCCGCTCGCGTCGAGCCGCTCGCGCAGCATGTCGGACTCCTCGATCGGGCAATCGACCATCAGCACGCCATCGACGCCCGCTCGCGCGCAGTCACGGAAGACGGCAGCGGGATCGCGCTCGAAGGGATTGAGGTATCCCATGAGGATGATCGGCGTTTGCGCGTCGCCTGTGCGGAACTCGGCGACCATCCCGAGTACGGTCCGCAAACCCACGCCGCGCGCCAGCGCGCGCTCGCTCGCGCGCTGGATCACCGGACCGTCCGCCATGGGATCGGAGAACGGAACACCGATCTCGATGAGGTCTGCGCCCGCCTCGACCAGCGCATGCAGCACGGGCACGGTGGCCGCGACGGAAGGATCACCCGCCGTGACGAACGGGATGAGACCGCACCGCGCCTCCGCTGCCAGGGCAGCGAATCGCTGGTCGATCCGATTCAAGGCCGTTGCACCCGCGCGCCGGGCGGACGGCGTTCACCGCGCGCGGCGACGCGCAAGGCGGCGTTGCGGAAGGCGGCGGGGGGAAAAGGCAGTCGTGATTGGCGGAGCGCAGGGAATGCGTTCAAAGTTCGATCCGCTCGCGCGCGGCGATGGTGTGCACGTCCTTGTCGCCGCGCCCCGACAGATTGCAGAGGATCCACTCGTCGCGCGCAAGGTCGCGCGCCACGCGCATCGTCAATGCCAGCGCGTGGCTCGATTCGAGTGCCGCGAGGATGCCCTCGCAGCGAGCCAGGGTGTGGAATGCGTGCAGGGCCTCGTCGTCCGTCACGGGAAGGTACTCGACGCGACCGAGATCCTTCAGCCAGGCGTGTTCCGGGCCGACGCCCGGGTAGTCGAGACCCGCCGAAACCGAGTGCGTCTCGATGATCTGCCCGTCGTCGTCGCAGAGCAGATAGGTGCGGTTGCCGTGCAGCACGCCGGGACGACCGGCAGACAGCGACGCCGCGTGACGGCCGCTGGCGATGCCCTCCCCTGCCGCCTCGGCGCCGAGCATGCGCACGCTCCCGTCGGCAAGGAAGGGGTGGAACAGGCCGATCGCATTGCTGCCGCCGCCGACACAGGCAACGAGCGTGTGCGGCAAGCGACCGTAACGCTCAAGCATCTGGGCGCGCGCCTCGCGCCCCACCACGGCGTTGAAGTCGCGCACCATCTGCGGATACGGATGCGGGCCGGCAACCGTGCCGATGATGTAGAAGGTGGTTTCGACGTGGGTCACCCAGTCGCGCATCGCTTCGTTGAGCGCATCCTTGAGCGTGCGCGAGCCCGAAGTCACCGGCACCACCGTCGCGCCGAGCAGTCGCATGCGATAGACATTGATGGCCTGGCGCGCGATGTCGACCTCGCCCATGTACACGACGCATTCGAGCCCGAGGCGTGCGGCAACGGTGGCGGTCGCCACGCCGTGCTGGCCGGCGCCCGTTTCCGCGATCACCCGGCGCTTGCCCATGCGCTGCGCAAGCATCGCCTGGCCGACGGTGTTGTTGATCTTGTGCGCACCGGTGTGGTTCAGGTCCTCGCGCTTCAGCAGGATCTGCGCGCCGCCGACATCGCGGCTCAATCTTTCGGCGTGGTAGATGGGGCTCGGCCGCCCGACGTAATGCTTGAGGTCGAGTGCCAGTGCGTCCTGGAAGGCGGCGTCGACGCGACACGCGGCGTACGCCTCGGCAAGCTCTGCCAGCGGCTGCATCAGGGTTTCGGCCACGTAGCTGCCGCCGTAGGCGCCGAAGTGGCCGCGGGCATCCGGGAATGCGCTGAAATCGGTCTGCCACGCCGCGGCACCCGTCGACGGAGCTTCCGGTGGCTGCGTTTCGTGTCGCGCGCCTTCAACCTGCGTCGGAGCGGCCACGCGGCGAACGTCGGGGCTGGTGGTTTCGATCGGGCTCGATGAGGTCCGGTGTGAGAAGGTCATTGGCTCGTCCGACTTCGCTCATGAAATGCCGCATGCGTCCGGCGTGCTTTCGCCCCGGTGCGCACTCGATGCCGCTCGCGACGTCGACCGCGGCCGGCCGCACTTTCACGATGGCGTCGAAGACGTTGTCGGGATCGAGGCCACCGGCGAGAATCATCGTCGGCCGAGGGGCCGACGGATCGAGGCGCGACCAGTCGAATGTTACCCCGGTACCGCCGCTGGTGCCGGGATGATGCGCATCGAACACGAATGCGCTCGCTTCCGGGTGCGCCTTGATCACCGCCGACGCGTCTCCCAGGTCGCGGCCGAGGCTGCGGTCGGCGCCGCTTTCGCCGCCCTGGCCTCGGCCCATCGCGAGAGCCTTGAGGTACGGCAATCCGAACTGCCGGCAGAAGTTCGCACTCTCCTCGCCGTGAAACTGCAACGCGTCGAGCGGCACGCAGTCCAGCACCGCGCGCACCTCGTCGACGTCGGGATCGACGAATAATCCGATTCGCGTCACCCCGGGGGTCACGACGTCCACCAGTTCCGTTGCGCGCGCCGGCGTGAGCGCACGGGCGCTTCGCGGCGCGAAGATGAAGCCGAGCGCGCCTACGCCCAGCGCGCACGCGATCTCGATGTCTTCCGCGCGGGTGATCCCGCAGAATTTCACGGCGGTCGGCGTCATGCGCATTGGCTACCGGGCTCCCGGGCGTCCAGCGTGGCCTCGGCCGGCAGCTCGAACTCCGGCGGGTAGCGCGGACCCTCGAAGGTCAGACCCACCGCCGATGCAGTCGGTCCGGCGCGATTGCGATCGCGGAGGTCAAGCAGCTCCGCCATCCAGTTCTCGTCGGCCTCACCGCGCCCCACCGCGAGCGCGCTGCCAACGATATTGCGGACCATGTGGTGCAGGAAACCATTGCCCGCAATGCGCAGCAGCACTTCATCGCCGTGGCGCAGCCAGTCGAGTGACGTGAGCGTGCGCACCGGCGAGCGCGCCTGGCACGCACTCGTCCGGAAACTGGTGAAGTCATGCGTGCCGCGCAACGCAGCGCAGGCGCGCTGCATGGCCGCAGCATCCAGCGGCAATCGCTCCCACGCCGCGAAGCGCGCGTCGATCGCAAGGCGCACGGGACGATTCACGATCCGGTAGACGTAGCTTCGCGAGCGCGCGCTGTATCTGGCGTGGAATGCCTCGGGCACGCTCCTGGCCCAGCGCAGGCAGACCGCGGACGGCAGGCGCGAGTTGGCACCCAGCACCCAGGCGCGCATCGTACGCTCCACGGGCGCATCGAAATGGGCAACCTGGCAGCGCGCATGCACCCCGGTGTCCGTACGACCGGCGCACACCAGGTTGACCGGCGCATCGGCGACATGGCCGAGTGCTGCCGTGACCGCGTCCTGCAGCGTTGGCTGCTGCGTCTGCGACTGCCAGCCGAGAAAGTCGGTGCCGTCGTACTCGACACCGATCGCAATGCGGGTCAAGGCAGCGTCGAGGCGACGTCAGCTCAGTCCGTCGGTCAGGCGCTGCGCTTCGTCGCGCTGCACGCTGCTGCCCTCGTCGAGTACTTCCTCGAGCATCGCGCGGGCGCCATCGTTGTCACCCATGTCGATGTAGGCACGCGCGAGGTCGAGCTTGGTCGCCACCGCGTCTTCGCCGAGCGCCGGCGTCGAAGTCGAACGCGCCCCGTCCGGCAGCTCGTCGAAACCGTAGCTGGTTGCGTCCGGCTCATCGAGCTCGGGCGTGTCGATCTCGGGCGTGTCGACCTCGAAGGAATCGCGGTCGAAAGACTGCAGCGCGACTGGCGAGGGTCGCGGCTCGTCCCAGTTGCCCCTTTCGAGGTTCGCCGGGGCCGCAACCGGGGTCACCGCCCGCTGGTAGGACACCGGGGTTGGCGGCTCGTTGTTGCTCGGCCGGAAGTCGTCGTAAACATCCGCCACGGACGCTCCTGCCACGAACATGTCGTTGGCGGGATCAAGATCACGGCCAAGTTCCTGTGCTTCCACCCAGGCGTAGTGATCGGGGTCGGTGACCTGGTTGCGCATGTACGACGCTGCTTCGACGAACTGGTCGCGATCGCCGAGCTCGTGATAGTGCCGGAGCACATCGAGGTGATGTTCGAGGTTGTCGGGATCGGCGGAGCGCCGGTCGAGCAGCGCGCGCTCCAGCACGTCGTCGCCGATCACGGGCGCGGCAAGCGTGCCTTCGCCGGCAGTCGCGGCTGACGCGGATCCGGCCGCCGGCAGCACGCCACCCGCGAAACTGTCGGCAACGGACGGTCGCTCGAGTTCGATGACATCCGTGACCACCGGTCGACGACGACGCCCCATCAACGCGAGCAGGCCGAGCACGGCGAGGACCACGGCGCCGATGCCGAGGTACAGCGGATTGAGGTACCAGGGACGCGCCACAACGGGTGTGCTGGTGGTCGCAACCGGCGTGGGCGTCGTCGAATCCACATCGTCGACGACGTCGTCCGTGGCCGCCATGTCGTCGGTCGACGCACTATCGGGCATGACCTCGGAGCCGGCCGCAGGAGCCCCGCCCGCAGTCGCGTCCCCATCCGCCGTTGGATCATCCGCGTCCGTGTCCAGGGTTGCCCCATCCGCACCGGCGGCAAGCGCAGTGCCGACCATGGGGTCGGTGGTCGAGTCGCCGGGTGCGCTGTCGGCAACCGCGGCGGCGTCGATC
>JBGTIG010000474.1:0-3020 GCA_041745755.1 Lysobacterales bacterium | reverse complement strand
GTCGGCGAGCGCGACGCCGCCGTTGTCGAAGCCGCCGACGCGGGCGACCACGCGCCCGTCGTCCGCCACGTCGAAATAGCCGGACGACCAGTGCGCGATGGAGTACGTGTGCCGCGCGCGCTCGATGCTCCAACTGCTCATGCGTCGGCCCGATCCGGCGAAAAGGAGCCGCATTGTAACGATCCGGCGAGCGCGTCGTTCCGGCTCCCCCTGCGCGCTGCGGCGACGTGGCATGAGCCGATGGCTGGCGCGACAGTCGTGTGACCACGCCCCGGAAAAACTGGTCCCCCACCCGCTCGTCGCAATCCCGATGCTCGCACGGCATGGTCGTTCGCGATCCCCCGGGAAACTTCCGGGCTAGAATCGCCGCCCGTTCCACGATCCGGGAACAACGCAATGCCGAAGCTAGAAGGCCAGTGGTTCTCCGAAGCGCATCTCGCGTCCGGTTCCGCGATCTCGTTCCGCACGACGGAGCGGCTGCACGCGGAGCAGACCCCCTTCCAGAACATCGAGATCCACGCGACGACCGACTGGGGCAACCTCATGGTCATCGATGGCTGCGTGATGCTGACCAGCCGCGACAACTTCCTCTATCACGAGATGATGTCCCATCCTGCGCTCTACACCCATGCGGATCCGAAGCGCGTGGTGGTGATCGGTGGCGGCGACTGCGGCACGCTGCGCGAGGTGCTCCGCCACCCCGGCGTCGAATCGGTGGTGCAGGTCGAGATCGACGAGCGTGTCACCCGACTGGCCGAGGAATACTTCCCCGAGCTCTGCGAGGCCAACGACGATCCGCGCGCCGAACTGCTATTTGACGACGGCATCGAATACATGCGGGCGCTGGAAGCGGATTCGATCGACATCGTGATCGTCGACTCCACCGATCCCGTCGGACCGGCGGAGGGCCTGTTCAACCAGGCGTTCTACGCCAGTTGCCTGCGCGCGCTCGCGCGCGGCGGCCTGCTCGTGCAGCAGAGCGAGTCCCCGCTGGTGCACCTCGAACTCATCCGCGACATGCGAAATGCCATGCGCGCCGCGGGTTTCGGGTCGATGCGCACCCTTCCGTTTCCGCAGCCCTGTTATCCCACTGGCTGGTGGAGCTGCACCATGGCGAGCAAGGGCGCAGAGCTCGGTATCCGGTTTCGCGAACACGACGCCGAGTCCCGGCCATTCGCCACGCGCTACTACAACCCCGGAATTCATCGCGCCGCGCTCGCCTCGCCCGAGTTCATGCGCGCCGCCCTCGGCGACTGAGCTCGGCCGTGCGGAGCAAGCTCCGCACCTACGAAGCGGAGCAAGCTCCGGTCGTACGAAGCCGGACGACGGGTCCGGCTTTGCGCTACAGCGCGTCGCCGTCGAGCTCGCCGGTGCGGATGCGGATCACCCGCTCGAGCGGATACACGAAGATCTTGCCATCACCGATCTTGCCCGTGTTGGCGGCGGTCACGATGGCCTCGATCGTGCGTTCGACATCGCCGTCCGCGACCGCCGCCTCGATCTTGATCTTGGGCAGGAAATCGACCACGTATTCCGCACCGCGATAGAGCTCGGCGTGGCCCTTCTGCCGACCGAAGCCCTTCACCTCGCTCACCGTCACGCCCTGCACTCCCACTTCGGCCAGCGCTTCGCGCACGTCGTCGAGCTTGAACGGCTTGATCACCGCGACCACCATCTTCATGCGTCGATTCCGTGCGGAGAGACGCATCGACTATAGATCGGACGCCCGGCACGGGACAGTTCCGGAGCGCGTTGTTACGAAAGCGCTCCCAGCCCGGCGCCACGCCGCCTCGCAGCGAACCTCGGCGTTCCTCGCGTCTGGTGTCGGATTCCACGCCGGCCGAAACGGTGATCGGGACCCGGTCCCTCCCTCCCGGCCTCGAATTGCGACATTTCGCAGGCATCGGCAGGGCGGTCTGCGCATGCGGAGGCAGCGGTGCGTGGATACTGTGCACATCGTCCCCTGGAGTCTTCGCATGATTCAACCGCAGGCCATCGAGGAACTGGCGCGCCGCCTCACCGACTTGCTGCCGCCCTCGGCGCGGGCCGCGCAGGACGACGTCGCCGCGAGCTTCAAGAGCGTGCTGCAGTCGGGCCTCATGCGCATGAACCTCGTCGCGCGAGAGGAATTCGACGTGCAGCGCATGGTGCTGCTGCGTACGCGCGAGAAGCTGGAGTCGCTCGAGCGCGATGTCGCGGCACTGACTGCGGCGATGGGCCTCGACCGCGACGCGAGCTGATTGCCGACTGACAGGACCGGATCCCGCGATCCGGCGGAACGCCCGATCCGTCGCCGCAGGGACGCGGCGGTCCTGACCACTTCGCCAGGGCGCCGACGCCTCCCGTCAGCGGCGACACGAACGCCTGCCCTGGTTCTGGCGCTGTTGCAGGTCTAGTGGAACGCGCACCAGAGCACACAGTCAACGCTGACGGAGCCAGCACCGCATGCCACCCACTTCGCAGTCCCGCTTTCGCAGGCCCCGCAGGTGTTCGCTTCGCGTTCGCAGGTGCGTGCGCGAGGCGCATATTCTCGCTATCGGATGAGCCTCGCCCGCATCCATTCGCGCGCGCTGGTCGGCGTGTCGGCTCCACCCGTACTGGTGGAGGTGCATCTAAGTGGTGGCCTGCCCGCGACTTCGATCGTGGGCCTGCCGGAGCTCGCAGTGCGCGAGGCACGCGATCGCGTGCGCGCGGCGCTCATCAACGCGAACTTCGAGTTTCCCCAGCGCCGCATCACCATCTCGCTCGCACCGGCGGAGCTGCCGAAGGAAGGCAGTCGATTCGATCTCGCGATCGCACTCGGCATCCTGGTGGCCTCGCGCCAGCTTCCGGCGGAGAAGCTCGCGAGCATCGAAGTGGTGGGCGAGCTCGGTCTTTCGGGTGAGCTGCGCGCCATTCGCGGCGTGTTGCCTGCGGTACTCGCCGCGCGCGACGCCGGCCGCGCGATCATCGTACCCATGGCCAACGCGGCGGAGGCCGCCCGCGTCGGCGATGCAGACGCCTATTGCGCCGACTCCCTG
>JBGTIG010000473.1:0-5019 GCA_041745755.1 Lysobacterales bacterium | reverse complement strand
ATTTTGGGCTGATTGAGCCTGCGGGGGCGCGAGCTCGCTGCTCCGCGACTCGTGTCCCTGGCGAGCATGCTTACGTCAAGAACTTCGTCTCGAACGACCGCTTTCTGAATTCAGCTGACGCCTCGCCGCGGAAGATATGAGGCACGAAACTCCAGGCCGACTGCTGTTCCATGCTTGAACTCCAGCCGGTGCTCGTCCCGATCGTCGCAGAGCGAGTGGTAATTCGCCAACTCCTGGCACCAGACGTGCCGGATCTATACGAGATCGAAACCGACCCGAGGTGAAGCGAAACATGGGTGGTCCCGTCGCGACGTCTTGCGGGAACTTGGGTGATGGAGACGTCCCGGATACGCCCTTCTTCCACGACACTGGCTGTGGCACGCGCTTCCGGCCGCCAGATTCTCGGCCGCGCATCCTGGAACCGTGCATCGCCCGTGCGCGGAGTGCGCGCTCTGCTACCGCTTGCGCGCCAATGCATCGGTGACTCTCCATAACGCGGGCGGCCGGCGAACCGAGCTCGAGGTAAAGGTCATCCACCGTGGAGCGGCCGCGAATCCTTTTGTCTGCCAAGTGCCTCTCTACTCCACGAGCATGTCCTCGACGAACGCAGGAGCAAGGCTATGGGCAATATTACAAGGGGAGTGGTCTCGGGCTTGGCCGGCACCGCGGCACTATCGGTACTGATGGTGATGAAGACCATGATGGGGGTGATGCCCGAGCTGGACGTCATCGGGATGCTCGGCGGGATGATGCAGGTGCCACCCGCCGTCGCCTGGATGGTCCACTTCATGATCGGCGCGGTCTGGGGGCTCTCGTTCGCCGTTCTGTATCGCAGGATTCCCGGGAGCAGTTCGATCGTGAAAGGCATGGTGCTGCTCACCGGCGCATGGCTCTTGATGATGGTGATGGTGATGCCGATGGCCGGAGCCGGTCTGTTCGGCATGAAGCTCGGGATGATGGCACCGGTGATGACCTGGTTGCTGCACCTGGTGTTCGGCGCCGTGATGGGCCTGACCTTCGGCCGCGCGCCGTCGCCCGCAAACGCATAGCGCGAATCGTGGCTGATCGCCCATCGCGGCGATCGATGCACGCGGACACGGCGAGCGTTTCGCCCTGTCCGTCACCGCCTTCTAAACCGCTTAACTACTAGGAGAGTCATGGACACGTTTACCCAACACACGCCCGACAGTGCACCGTTGAAAGCCCGCCCGATGCTGGAAGGCGCCATCGCCAAGCTCGGATTCCTGCCGAATCTCTATGCTCATCAGGCCGAGGCGCCGGCTGCGCTGGAGGCATATTTCAGCCTGTCGGCGCAGTTCGACAAGACCTCGCTCACGCCCGCCGAGCGCCAGGTGGTGCTGCTCGCGGCGAGCGTCGAGAACGCATGCGAATTCTGCGTTGCCGCGCATTCGATGATCGCCCGCGACATGGTGAAGATGCCGGCCGAGACCGTCGACGCCCTGCGCGCCTCCGCAGCTCTGCCGCAGCCACGACTGGACGCGCTCGCGAACTTCACCCGCGCGCTGGTGCGGGATCGTGGCTGGGTACCGGACGAAACCTCCAATCACTTTTTCGCTGCCGGCTTCGATAGGCAGCAGGCGATCGAGGTGGTGCTCGGCGTGGCGATGAAGACGCTGAGCAACTACACCAACCACGTCGCCGGCACCCGGACGAACACCGAACTCTCGGCCCATGCATGGACGAAGCCGGACACCGCCGCCACGGCCGCCGAGTGAATGAACCCTCCCCTACCCTCAGCTCGCGTCGCAATCCCACCGGGAATCCCATGAAGTCGAAATCGCGGTGGACTACAGCCCTGCTCATGCTGGCGTGCTCGCTCGCGGTGACGGCGTGTTCCGTTCAGCAGGACGGCGCGCCGACGCAGGGGAAGTTCTCCGGTCGCCTGATCCTTTCCGGTTCCAGCACGATGGCGCCGCTGGCCAGCGAGATCGGCAAACGGTTCGAATCGCTGCACCCTGGCGTGCGCATCGACGTGCAGAGCGGCGGCTCGGCGCGCGGGATGGCCGATGCGCGGCGCGGCACGGCCGACATCGGCATGGTGTCGCGTGCGCTCAAGCCGGAGGAATCCGACCTGGTGGCACACACTATCGCCCTGGACGGCGTCGCGGTGATCCTGCACCGTGACAATCCGGCGTCGGAGCTGACTGACGCCGATGTCGTGGCCATCTACACGGGCAAGACCAGCAACTGGTCGCGGATTGGCGGCGTCGACGCTCCGATCACCGTGGTCAACAAGGCAGAAGGACGCTCGACGCTGGAGCTGTTCCTGAGCCACTACAACCTCGCCGCCGAGGCCATCCGTCCCAGCATAGTCATCGGCGACAACCTGCAGGGCATTCTGACTGTGGCGGGCGATCCCAACGCGATCGGTTACGTCTCGATCGGCACGGCCGAACACGAGGCCTTCAGCGGCAGAACGATTAAATTGATGGCGATGGCCGGCATCGCGCCGACGGTTGCCAACGTTCGCAATGGTTCGTTCCCGCTGTCGCGCCCGCTGAACCTGGTGACGCACGGCCCGGTGTCGCCGCTATCCCAGGCGTTCATTGACTATGCCGCCTCGAGCGCGGTGGCCGACGTGGTGGAAGCGCAGTTCTTCGTTCCAACCGGGCTATGACGTGACTGCGCTGTGGGCATTGCGAACCCTGGCCGCGCTGGCGGCGGGGATCGTCGTGATCATCGTCGGCTTCATCGCGCTGGAGTCGTTGCCGGCGCTGCGCTCGGTCGGGTTGATGCGGTTCGTGACCGACCCGTCCTGGCATCCGACCGGCGGCGCGGAACGTGGGCGCTTCAATCTCGGGCCAATGCTCGTCGGCACGATCGCGGCGGCCGGCGGGGCAATCGCGCTCGCCACGCCGCTGGGCCTGGGCTCGGCGTTGTTCAGCCGGTTCTATGCACCCCCCGGGCTCGGCCGCTGGTATCGCCGGTTGGTGGAGTTGCTGGCTGGCATCCCCTCGGTCGTCTACGGCTTCTGGGGCCTGGTGGTGCTCGCCCCACTGATCCGCCAGTGGCAACCACCGGGCCAGAGTCTGCTGGCCGGCATCGTGATCCTGACCATCATGATCCTGCCGACAGTGGCGCTGCTGTCCGAATCGACATTGCGCAGCGTGCCGCAACGCTACTTGCGCGGCCCCGCCGCGCTGGGTCTATCGCGCTGGTCGACAATCCACGGCGTGGCCTTGCCTGCGGCCCGCGGCGGCATCCTGACTGCGGTGTTGCTGGCCACCGGGCGTGCGATCGGCGAGACCATGGCGCTGTTGATGGTCACCGGCAACGTGGTGCAACTGCCGCGTAGTCTGTTCGATCCGGTTCGCGCCCTGACCTCCAACATCGCCCTGGAACTGGCGTACGCGATGGATCACCACCGCTCGGCGCTGTTCGTGAGCGGGCTGGTGCTGATGGGGATGATTGTCGTGCTGGTGCTCGCGGCCGAGTCGCTCAGCCCGGAGCGCGTCGATGCGTGAGCCCACTGCCGCCCGAGCTGATGCGTGGCTAGCGCGCAGCAGCGACTGGCCCGACCGCATCGCCGACGCCGCGATGTGGTCTGTCGCCCTGCTGGTCATCGTTGTGTTCGCGTGGATCGTCGGTGATCTGCTCAACCACGGCCTGCCGCACCTGTCGTGGGCATTCCTGACGGAGGTACCGAGCGACGCAGGCCGAGCCGGCGGGATCGCGCCGATCCTGGTCTCGACCCTGCTGATCCTCGGAGTGTGCCTGTCGGCCAGCATTCCAATCGGCGTGGGCACTGCGATCCTGCTGGCGGAGTTTTCCCCGCGCGGTGGTTGGTTCGGTCCGCTCGTGCGGCGCTTGCTCGATATCCTCGCCGGCGTGCCATCGATCGTGTTCGGATTGTTCGGCAACGCCTTCTTCAGCCTGTACCTCGGCATGGGGTTCTCGATCCTGTCCGGCGGCCTGACCCTGGCCTGCATGGTCCTGCCAATCCTGATCCGCTCCTCGGAAGCGGGCCTGCGTAGCGTCCCGGACGACTACCGCAAGGCCGGCGCCGCGCTGGGCATTTCGCAGGCCGCGGTTATCTGGCGCGTCGTGCTGCCGGCCGCGACGCCGGGTGTGCTTGTCGGGCTGATCCTGGGCATCGGCAGGGCCCTGGCCGAGACCGCGGCTTTGCTGTTCACCAGCGGCTACGTGGACCGCATGCCCGGCTCATTGATGGATTCGGGCCGCGCGCTGTCGGTGCACATCTACGACCTGGCAATGAACGTCCCTGGCGGCGCTGGCGCCGCCTATGCTTCGGCACTGGTGTTGATCGCCCTGCTGGTGGCGATCAACCTGATCACCTCCTGGCTGGCCGAGCGCTGGTTGCAGCGCAGGATCACACTCGCATGAACGACTTCCAACACCCTCCCGATCTGCGCCCCTGGCTCGACCGCGCCAGCTGCTGCGTGCACCGGGAACCTGTCATCCGCGTCGACGACCTGGCGGTCAGCTACGCCGGGACGCCGGCGCTGCGCAGCGTGACGCTGCCGATCTACCGCGGCTGCATCACTGCGGTGATCGGTTCCTCCGGCTGCGGCAAGAGCACGTTCCTGTCCTGCCTCAACCGCATGACCGACCTGATCCCGGCCTGCACGGTATCCGGCCGGGTGTCGCTGGACGGCCGCGACATCCTGGATCGCACGATCGACCTGGTCGCGCTGCGCCGCCGCGTCGGCATGATCTTCCAGAAGCCAAACCCGTTTCCGCTGTCGATCCTCAACAATCTGACGTTTCCCCTGCGGCAGCATGGTGTGCGTGATCGCGCCGCGCGACTGCACAAGACCGAAACCGCGCTGCGCCAGGTCGGATTGTGGGACGAGGTCAAGGATCGACTCAATGCTTCGGCGCTGGGCCTGTCCGGCGGCCAGCAGCAGCGGCTGTGCCTGGCGCGCGCGCTGGTGCTGGACCCGGAGGTGATCCTGCTCGATGAGCCCTGCAGCGCGCTGGACCCGATCGCCAGCGGCGTGGTCGAGGACATGATCGCCGCCCTGCGCGGCCGCTACA
>JBGTIG010000472.1:0-4363 GCA_041745755.1 Lysobacterales bacterium | reverse complement strand
GCGACATCGCCGCCGTCGTCGACGCCTTGCGCGAACAGCGGCGACTCCGCGAGCCTCTCGCGCTCTTTGGGGTGTCCTACGGTGCCGTCGCGGCGATCCGCGCGGCAAGCGACACGGTGCTCGGCGTCGACGCGCTCATTGCCATGGAGCCCTTCACCAACGCCGGCGACGCGATCCGTCGCATGGGAGGCTTTGCGCAGGAGGGTGGCAGCGGCAGCTGGCGCAAGCGCCTCGCGGCGTGGTGGGCGCGCATGAAAATCTCCGACGATGAGTTCGAGAGCGCGCTCGACCGCGCCTCACTGGCAGTCGGCTCCGACCTGCGCGCGCTGGACACGGCCCCTATCCTGGCGCGCGTCCCGGTTTGCACGTTGCTGCTGCAGGGCGGTGCCGACACGCTCGTCGACGTCCGCGCGGTACGTGCGATGGCGCACGCAACCTCCGCGCGCGTCGTCTACGCCGAGGCACCGAAGGAAGGGCATCTGACGCTTCCGGCGCGCTTCGACTGGCTCGGCCAGCCGGTCGCTGATTGGCTCGACGCTGTGCTCGCTGCATCAAGCGGCGTCTCTCCGGCATCGACGGAGGAGGAGTGTCCCCGGCTGCGCGCGCCCGCCGATTCCCGGCGACGGCAGACGCTGCAATGAATGCGGAAGTCTCGACGACTGGCCTGAGCAGCGCAGGCGGGAGGCACTTCAGCTCAACCGCGTTTGAGCAGCGATTCCACGACGGAAGGATCGGCAAGGGTTGAGGTGTCGCCGAGCGATTGGAGTTCGACGGGCGTGTCGCCGGCTTCGGCGATCTTGCGCAGGATGCGGCGCATGATCTTGCCGGAGCGTGTCTTCGGCAGCGCCGGTGCCCACTGCACGCGATCGGGCGTGGCGAAAGGTCCGATTTCGCGCCGGACGTCACCAACGAGTTCCGCGCGCAGCTCCTCACTCGGAACGGCGTCCGCGTTGAGCGTCACGAAGGCGTGGATACCCTGGCCCTTGATATCGTGCGGGAAGCCGACGACGGCGGCTTCCGCCACCCGCGAGTGGGCGACCAGCGCACTCTCGACCTCGGCGGTGCCGATGCGATGACCGCTTACGTTGATGACGTCGTCGACGCGTCCGGTGATCCACCAGTCGCCTTCCGCATCGCGGCGGCAACCGTCGCCCGTGAAGTAGCTGCCTGGACAGATCCTGAAGTAGGTGTCGAAGAAGCGCTTCGGCTCGCCATACACACCGCGCATCTGGCCCGGCCAGGAGTCCGTGAGCACGAGGTTGCCAGTGGCTTCGCCTTCGAGGATCCCGCCCTCGGCATCGACGATCGCGGGTGAGACGCCCGGGAGCGGCTGCATGGCGGCGCCAGGTTTGAACTCGAGCGTGCCGGGCGACGGCGCGATGAGTACGCCGCCGGTCTCCGTCTGCCACCAGGTGTCGACGATCGGGCAGCGCGACTCGCCGACAACGTCGAAATACCAGCGCCAGGCTTCCGGGTTGATCGGCTCGCCCACGCTTCCGAGCAGTCGCAGCGAAGCGCGCGAGGTACGCAGCACGGGCCCGTCGCCTTCGCGCATCAGCGCGCGCAATGCGGTCGGCGCCGTGTAGAAGACGGTGACGCGATGACGGTCGATCACTTCCCAGAACCGTGAAGAGGAAGGATAGGTGGGCACGCCCTCGAAAAGGAGCGTGCGCGTGCCGTTGGCGAGCGGGCCGTACACGATGTAGCTGTGGCCCGTCACCCAGCCAACGTCCGCCGTGCACCAGTACACATCGTCCTCGCGGAGGTCGAACACGCGCTCGTGCGTGTAGGCGGCATACACGAGATATCCGCCGGTCGTGTGCAGGACACCCTTCGGCTTTCCGGTCGAGCCCGAGGTGTAGAGGATGAAGAGGGGATCCTCGGCCTGCATGCGCTCGGGCTCGCAGTGCACCGGAGCGGCATCGGCGAGCGGCGCCAGCCAGTGATCGCGCGTTGCGTGCATGGGTGTGCGTGCGCGCCCCCGGCCCCGACGCACCACCAGCACGGTCTGGACGCATTCGGTGCCGGGAAGCTCGAGTGCGGCGTCGACGTTGGCCTTGAGCGGTATCGACCTGCCGCCGCGCACTCCCGCGTCCGCGGTGATGACGAGTTTCGAGCCGCAGTCGGCGATGCGGTCCGCGATCGAATGCGGCGAGAACCCACCGAACACCACGGAGTGCACGGCACCAACGCGCGCGCAGGCGAGCATGGCAGCGACAGCCGCGGGAATCATCGGCAGATAGATCGTCACGCGATCGCCCCGGCCGACTCCGTGCGCGCGCAGGACGTTGGCCAGCTGGCATACCCGTGCATGCAACTCGCGGTAGGTGATGATCTGCCCGGGCACCCGGGGATCATCCGCCTCGAAGATCAGCGCGGGCTGCTCGCCGCGCCGCTCGAGGTGCCGGTCGAGGCAGTTGACGGAAGCGTTGAGTACGCCATCCTCGAACCAGCGGATGTGGAAGTCGTCCTCGGCGAAGTTCGTGTCCTTGATCTTCGTCGGCTTGCGGTACCAGTCGATGCGCGTGGCGACGTGGGCCCAGAATGTATCCGGGTCGGCGAGGGAAGCGACGTGATCGCGGCGCGCCTCGGCGGCGCTGGCTCGCACGTGACCGGCTGCGGGGTTGTGTACGGTGTCCGACATGGCCGTCTCAGGGACCGCGGCCCTGAAGTGTCTCAAAACGGGACAGCCGGCGCCGGTCCGCGAGCGTCAACGACGCGGGGCCTACTGAAGCGGCGCGACTCGAACTTCTCGAGGGATCCCGCTTCCCGCCGCCTCAGCGCGGGGGAACGGCGACGAGCTGGTAGCCCCGCAGACGCGCGGCGAAAGCTTCGAGGGCCGAGATGCCCGAGGCTTCGGCTTCGGCGCACCACTGCTGGATTCCCGCCAGCGTCGCCTCGGCGCTCCGTCCCGAGCGTTCCATGGCCGCCTGCAGGCGCCTGCGATGTTCGACGACCAGCGCAACCTGCGGTCGGTCCGCGAGCCACTGCTTCAGGCGCTCCCGCGCCGAACCGTCGAGCCAGCGGCCGTCGTCGAGCAGTGCTTGGCGCAAGGTGCCTTTGCGCAAGGGCGTTTCCGGCGCACGCGTCACTGCGCGCGAGCGCTCGAACTCGGCGCGCAGCACCGGCTTGATCACTTCGCGGAAATAACCGGTCATGACGCCCACGCGATGACCGACGATGGCCTTGAGCGTTTCCGCGTCGGGCAAGGCGATGTTCGGCCGCACGGAAAGCACAGGCGCCTCCCGCAGCACGCGCGCCAGTCCGACCGCGCGCGCAGCGCGGATCGCATACCAGCCGATGTCGAACTCCCACTTGCGCAGCGCGAACCTGGCCGAGCTCGGAAACGCGTGATGATTGTTGTGCAGCTCCTCACCGCCGAGTACGAACGCCACCGGCGTCAGGTTGGTCGCGGTGTCGGGCGTCTCGAAGTTCCGGTATCCCCACCAGTGGCCGAGGCCATTGATGAAGCCCGCGGCCCCGACAGGTATCACCAGCATCAGCAGCGCCCACATCGCGAGTCCGACCGCACCGAACAACGCGACCAGTACCAGGACGAGCACGGTCGGCCCCAGCGCGGGAAACGGCGTGTACAGCCTGCGCTCGATCCAGTCATCGGGCGTGCCTTGTCCGTACTGTTCGATCATCGCGCGGTCCTTGCAGGCTTCCTGATAGAGCACGACGCCGTGGAAGAACACCTTGCGGATGCCATGGAAGCGCGGGCTGTGCGGGTCGTCCTCGGTCTCGCAACGTGCGTGGTGCTTGCGGTGGATCGCCACCCACTCCTTGGTCACCATCGCGGTGTTGAGCCAGAGCCAGAACCGCATCGGATGCGCCAGCAAGGGATGGAAGTCGACGCCGCGATGCGTGGCGCAGCGGTGCAGATACAGGGTGACCGACAGGATGGTGAGCTGGGCGATCACGACAAACGTCAGCACTACCGCGAGCCAGTGGGAGCCGGTGAGGCCGAAGGCAACCAGCTCGGTCAGGGAAGTGTGCATGGAGGGGGCTTCGCGGGACGTCGACCCCTAGTGTAATGGGGTTGCCTGACGGTTCCAGCAAGTGCAGGGCGCGCACCGCCACCCGCGCCGTTCACGGACGGGAACACCGAGGCGCCCGTGCGTGGCCGCTGCTGCGGCGCAACGCATGACACAATCGCGGCTCATGTCGTCGCCCGCATCCGCACCCCCGCTGTCCGAATCGCTGCTCGAAGCAGAACACCTCGCGCGGCGCTTCGGTCGCATCGAGGCCGTGCGCGATGTTTCGTTGTCACTGGGCCGCGGTCGCGTGCTCGGGCTGCTCGGCGTCAACGGCGCCGGCAAGACCACCACGCTCCGGCTGCTTGCCGGCGTTCTTGCCCCGG
>JBGTIG010000471.1:0-7488 GCA_041745755.1 Lysobacterales bacterium | reverse complement strand
GTGGCCCAACTTGGGAACGCGGGAGTGGCGCGACTGCCGCGCATCGCGGCTCGGGACGCACGCCCTGCAGCGGTTGCAGACGCAGTGAGCGGCACCGAGGCAGACCACCATGGCGCCGCGACCGAGCTCAACCTTGAACGTTACACGCGAACGCCTCCGGCGATCGGGCTTTCGAGTGAACCGACCGTACGGCAGGTGCAGGGCCTCCTCAACAACGACGAATGCCGGGCGATGATCGCGATGGCAACGCCGCTGCTGCGCGCATCGCAGACAGTGGATCCCGCCACCGGAGCGCCGCTCGCGATGCAGATACGCACCAGCCACGACGCGCAATTCGACGTGCTGCACGAAGACCTCGCGCTGCGGCTGCTGCAGGCGCGGATGGCGTCTGCGGCGGGCCTGCCGCTCGACCAGGCCGAACATCTCATCGTGCTGCGTTATGAACCGGGTCAGGAATATCGACCGCACCGCGACTATCTGCCGCCGGATGCAATTGCGCGCGACCGACCGGTCGCCGGCGACCGGATGCGCACGATCTGCGTTTTTCTCAACGAGGTTGAGGCGGGTGGAGCCACCGAGTTTCCGCACGCCAAATTGCGCATCGAACCGCGTAGCGGCGACGCGTTCGTGTTCGACAATCTGCGCGAAGACGGCTCGCCGGATCCGGCCACGCTGCACGCAGGGCTGCCGGTGGAACGCGGCGTCAAGTGGCTGGCGACGCTGTGGTTTCGCCAGCGACCGTACCGATACTTCTGATCAAGACAAAGGGATCCGGAAAACGTCCATGAAAGCTCCTTCACTATTTTCGATGACTCTCTTGATACTCGCGCTTGGCGCCTGTGCGGCGCCCACCGCTCATCGCCCGGCGAACGTGTTGCCCCCGGCTTCGACCGCGGCGAACGCACCCACGACCCCGCAGTTTCTCGATCCGCGCTGGCCGATCAGCACGGTGGACTACCCGACCACCAGTGAGGCCATTTATCTCGGCAATCTCGACGCCAGCATTTCGGAGTACGAACGTGCGCTGCGGACCACGCCGTCGGCAGGATTGCGCAACGTGCTCGCTGCCGCGCTGTATCACCGCTTCAAGGTGATTGGCCGCGTGGAGGACGCCGAGCGCGCACTCGTACTGCTGGACGTCGCCGTCGGCGAAGAACCCGATGTGGCAGCACATCGGTTGCTGCGGGCGACGGTGCTCGGCGCTTTCCACCGTTTCGGCGAAGCGGAAGCCGACCTCGTGGTGGCCGCCCGGTCCGGGGCGACGCCGGAGATCGGACTCGCGCAACGCGAGATCGATCTTGCGCTCGGACGCTATGACCGGCTCGCGAACGACTTCGAGCAGGCGGGTGCCCCCGCGTCGGATTTTTACGAGTTGGCGAATCGGGCGGACCTCCAGCTCATGCAGGGCGAATTCCCGAGCGCCAACCGGCAATTTCGCGCTGCGCAGATCGAGTACCGCGATACCAGTCCGGTCCCGCTTGCCTGGCTGCACGTGCAGCGCGGCATCGCTGCGCTGCGTTTCGGCGACGTCGAGGACGCGCATCGATTCTTCGAGGCCGCGCACGCGCGCATGCCCCGCTACTATCTCGCTTCGGAGCATCTGGCCGAAACCGAGACGTCGCGCGGCAACTATGATCGCGCTCGCGAGCTCTACCGGAGTGTGATCGAGCAGACGGGCAATCCCGAGTTCCTCGCCGCACTGGCGTCTCTGGAACAGGCCGCCGGCAACGAGGATGCCGCGAAGCGTCGCCACCAGGAGGCGGCGGCCGCTTATGCGGAGATGCACTCGCGACACCCCGACGCCTACGCCCAGCACTACGCCGAATACCTGCTCGACGCCGGGCAACCGCAACGCGCCCTCGAACTCGCCGAGCGGAACATCACGCTCCGGCAGGACGTCGGAAGCTGGATCCTCCTCGCTCGCGCGGCTGATGCGCACGGACAGTTGGTGCGCGCGTGCGAGGCGCAACGATCCGCATGGGCCACCGGCCGCCGGCCGCCGGAACTGGCTGAGATCTCCGACCTGGCCACACGCTGTTCCGGCTCATGATGGGACGCGACTCGTTGACGGTCGCGGTGGCCACCAAGGAACCTTTGAACAACAAGATTCCGTTCGTGGTGAGCTTGTCGAACCATGAGCGGAATCCACGACCTGCAAACAGGCTTCCGGCGCTGTTTGAGCTTGATCAGAAACTCCTCCGGAGGTTCCGCGATACAGGGATGTATCGCCACGAATCAATCGATAGGCGATTGATTCGTGGGACCCGGGTTCGGACCTGCGCCGAACCCGGCGCCGGTCTGGCAAGTCAGGATGATTTGATCAGGCCTTCCCTAACCGGCGGGAGACGACGCTGGCGCCCTCGCGATCCGACTTTCCAACGCGGCGGAACGGGCGGATGGGCCTACGGTAACATGGACGGTTCCTCGCACCAGAGGCCGGAGCGTCCGATCGATTCGCCCGGATCTTTGTAACCCCCATCGGGAGTTGTTGATGATTTTCGAGACCATCGCCCGCAGTGGGCACGAACAGGTCGTGTTCTGCCAGAACCAGGACGCGGGGCTCAAGGCGATCATCGCCATTCACAACTCCGTGCTCGGTCCTGCGCTCGGAGGATTGCGCATGTGGCCGTACGCGAGCGAGGCCGAGGCGCTCGACGACGTGCTGAGGCTGTCGCGCGGCATGACCTACAAGGCTGCAGTCGCGGGCCTGAACCTCGGAGGTGGCAAGGCCGTCATCATCGGCGATCCGAAAAAGGACAAGAGCGAAGCGCTGTTTCGCGCCTTCGGCCGGTTCGTGAACTCGCTCGGCGGTCGCTACATGACCGCGGAAGACGTCGGCATCGATGTCAACGACATGGAGTTCGTGCTCAAGGAGACCGACTTCGTGACGGGTGTGCATCAGGTGCACGGGGGCTCCGGAGATCCCTCGCCCTTCACCGCCTACGGCACGCTGCAGGGTCTCCTGGCGTCCCTCAAGCACCAGTTTGGTCATGAGGAAGTCTCCGAGCATACGTTCGCGGTGCAAGGCGTCGGCCACGTCGGCATGGAGTTCGTCAAGCTCCTGCGCGAGCAGGGCGCGAAGGTCTACGTCACGGACATCAGTTCCGAACTGGTCGAACGCGCGGTGGACCAGTACGGAGCGGTCGCGGTCGGCCTCGACGAAATCTACGACACCGACGCGGACGTGTATTCACCGTGCGCGCTCGGCGGCACCGTCAACGAGCAGACGCTGCCGCGACTCAAGTGCAAGATCATCTGCGGCGCCGCCAACAACCAGCTCGCATCCGACGAGATGGGTGACGCGGTGCAGAAGCGCGGCATCCTCTATGCGCCCGACTACGCGGTCAACGCCGGCGGGCTCATGAACGTGTCGCTCGAGATCGACGGCTACAACCGCGAACGGGCGATGCGCATGATGCGGACCATCTACCACAATCTCGTGCGCATATTCGAGATCTCGAAGACCGAGGGCATCCCTACCTACAAGGCGGCGGATCGGCTTGCCGAGGACCGCATCGAGGCCATCGGCAAAATCAAGCTGCCGCACATGGGCAATGCCGCGCCGCGTTTCCAGGGGCGCATCCGCGGTCATTGACCGCGAGCCTCGGCATGCGACCGTTTCCGCTCGGCGAAGAGATCGACAGCCTGCGGGAGGCCGTGCGGCGATTCGCGGACGCCGAAATAGCCCCACGCGCAGAAGACATCGACCGCGACAACGCGTTTCCGCAGGAGCTCTGGCCGAAACTGGGTGAGATGGGGCTGCTCGGCATGACCGTGCCCGCGGAGTTCGGCGGATCGGATCTCGGATTTCTCGCGCATCTGGTGGCGATGGAGGAGATCTCGCGCGCGTCGGGATCGGTCGGACTTTCCTACGGCGCGCATTCCAACCTCTGCGTGCAGAACCTCTACCACAACGGCAATCGCGGGCAACGCGGCAAGTACCTGCCGAAACTCTGCAGCGGCGAGTGGAAGGGCGCACTCGCGATGAGCGAGGCAGGCGCCGGCTCCGACGTCGTGGGGTCCATGGCGTGCCGCGCCGAGCGCAGCGGCGAGGAATGGATCGCCAACGGCAGCAAGATGTGGATCACCAATGGACCCGAAGCCGACGTGCTCGTGGTCTACATGCGCACCGCGCCGAAGTCCGAAGGCTCGCGCACGATGACGGCGTTCATCGTCGAACGCGGCATGCCGGGATTCACGACCGCGCAGAAGCTCGACAAGTTCGGCATGCGCGGATCCAACACCTGCGAGCTGGTGTTCGAGGATTGCGCGATCCCGCACGAGAACGTGCTGGGCGAAGTCAACGAGGGCGTTCGCGTGTTGATGAGCGGTCTCAACACCGAACGGCTGGTGCTGACGGGCGGACCGCTCGGACTCATGCAGGCGGCGCTCGATGTCGCTCTGCCTTACGCGCGCGAGCGCAGGCAGTTCGACCAGCCCATCGGTACCTTCGGATTGATGCAGGGCAAGCTCGCGGACATGTATACCGCACTGCAATCGGCACGTGCCTTCGGCTACGCCGTTGCGCAGGCCTACGATCGCGGTGAGACCTCGCGCGTGGATCCGGCTGCCTGCCTGCTGCACGCTTCCGACGCCGCGGTCGCGGTGACGCTGGAGGCAATCCAGACGCTCGGCGGCAACGGCTACATCAACGAGTATCCGACCGGTCGCCTGCTGCGCGATGCCAAGTTGTACGCGATCGGCGCCGGCACCAACGAGATCCGTCGCATGCTCATCGGCCGCGAGCTCCTCGCAGGACGCACTTGAGCGAGAACTCGCGCCTGTTCGATCAACTCCGCGAGCTGGTCGAGCGCTTCACGGAACACGGCATCCGCCACGCTCTCATCGGTGGGATAGCCGTCAACATCCACGGTTACGCGAGAGCCACCAGCGATGTTGACTTCCTGATCGATCTGGACGATGAGACGTCGTTGCATGCGCTGATGACGGAACTGGGGTACGCGGCGATCGATCGGCGCGAAGACCTCTCGAGTTACATGAGAGGCAATCAGCGCGCGGACTTTCTGCACGCGCACCGGGAGATCGGTCGTCGACTGCTTGCGGGCGCTGCGCGCGTTGCCTACGGTACGGTCGCTCTGCCGGTGATTTCTCCGGAAGGTCTGCTCGGGTTCAAGGTGCAGGCCTTCAGCGATGATCCGCGTCGTTTGAAGGACCTGGGCGACATGCTGGAGGTTATGCGGGTGTGCGGCAAGACTTTGAATTGGGACGAAGTGCGCGGATACTTCGCAATATTCGGCAGGGAGGAATTGTTTGAAGAACTCAAACGAGCCGCTGACGCGGATCGCAATTGAATCCCTGCGCGCGATTGCGCGTGACCCTGCGCGTGCTCGTGCGAATGGTCCTCACACGTACTCTCAGCGACTGGACCTGCTGAACGCGATTCTCCTGCGCGATCAAGACGCTGGCGGAGCTCGGCCTGCGAGTCGCCGACCCGTCGCACGCTGCCCGACCCGGCTCTAGCCGCGCCCCGAACTGTCAGCGATCAACGATTGCCGACGTCGCCGGATGCCGCGTCGAGGGCCAAGTCTTTGCAGTCTCTGGGACCCGCTTTGGCGGGGGACGGTGCTTGCGATCGAGATAGATGCGCGCGAGGATCGCGACGACGACGGGCGCAAACCACGCAAGTTCCTGCGGCGGCGCGATGTCGAAGGGCTGCAACATGCGATTCAGCCCCACGCCGAGGAACGCAACGTGGGTTGCAATGCCGTTCGCGATCATCGCGCTGTAGTGTTCTTTCAGCCACCAGTTGCGGGCTTCCGGCGGCGCCCGCAACTGCCGGAGCATGCCGGCGCCGCCAACGATACCGAGCCAGCAGAATACCGAGAGCAGAACGCTCGAGATGGCAATCCCGATCGCGAACACGATTACACCCGATCCCATGTTGAACCAGGCGAGCGCGCGGTAGAACGGCGAGAGGAATGCGCCCTGGTCGCGCTTGTCGCGGATCGCGCGCCACCCCGTCCACATGCCGGTGAACGTGATCACCACGAGATAGGCGAAAAACACGCCAATGGCGGTCCTGCCCTCGAGCAGGAACTTGACGGCGATCGGCAGTGCCGTGATCACGATAACGCTCATCGCGAGCAGGAACGCCTGACCCACGCGACGATGCAGCAGCGATCCCTTGCGCACCACCGCTGCCGACCAGAACGTCAGCAAGGCGCCGGTTCCGGCGACTACGTGAACCATCAACAGCAACTTGTAGGCGGTCATCTTGTCGTCTCCTGGCGTGCCGACAGTGTCTGACGCCGCCGCCGGCGCCACGAGGTGCCGATCGTCGCCTTGGGCAGGTGCCTTTAGTCACTTCCCGAGGTTCCGCCGGAGTGGGTGCGCACCCGTTGCCTATACTTGCGGCATGAGTGAGCAGGCGCAGCGTGAGGACGCAGTCGAAGCGGTTCGTGACTCCTACTGGGGTGAAGGCCTGTTGTCGCCGTTGAGTTTCGCGGCGTACATCACCTGGGCTGCGATCGTGTTCGATTCGGTGGATCCGGCCGCACTCGCGCAGGGCCTTCCGCGCGAATGGATCGGCGTCGCGGCGTTGCTCGCGTTCCTTGTCGCGTTCGCGTGGCGGGCGCTGATCGACCGTCGCGGAGGTTCGGGGGTGCGACTGGTGGCACTGGTGCTGCTGCAGGCAGTGTCGACGCTGATCGCGAGCTGGTGCCTGCGCGATGGCACGCTCGGCATCCTGCTCATTATCGTCGCGGCCCAACTCGTCGCCATGGTGTCCCTCGCGGCCTCCATCGCCTGGCTTGCGTTCTTCAATGTCCTTCTGGCATGGGTGTGGTCGCAAGCGTTGGACTGGCCGCAAGTCCTGCTTTCGATTCTGCCGCTGCTCGGATTCCAGGCATTCGCGGCGCTGACCGGTCTCTACGCCGTGCGCGCGGAGCGCGCAAGTGAATCGCTGCGACTGCTCAATGGTGAACTTCTGGCCACGCGGGAGTTGCTGAGCGAGAGCGCGCGTGGAGAGGAGCGTCTGCGGCTCTCTCGCGAGCTGCACGACGTGGCAGGCCACAAGCTCACTGCGCTCAAGCTCAATCTCGCGATGCTCGCGCGCGATCCCGCGATAGGTTGCCGCGAGGATGCGAGGGTCGCTGGTCGGCTGGCGAGCGAACTGCTCGACGACATCCGGGCGGTGGTCGGCGAACTTCGCCTGCACGATGGAATCGAGCTCGGCGCTGCCCTGCGCGCTCTCGCGAGCGCGATTCCCGGCGTCCGCATCGAGATCAACGTGGACGCCGACACGCGCGTCACCGCGATGGCTCACGCCGAGACTCTGCTGCGCTGCGCACAGGAGGCGTTGACCAACTCATTGCGCCATGGAGCGCCCAGGCTCATCGCGTTGCACTGTCGACGCACGAGTGAGGGGATCGAGCTCAGTGTGCGCGACGATGGCTCGACTTCGGGTTCGCTCAGCTTCGGTAATGGCCTCACCGGAATGCGCGAACGGCTGGAAGCGGTGGGGGGCAG
>JBGTIG010000470.1:0-3306 GCA_041745755.1 Lysobacterales bacterium | reverse complement strand
GCCTCGCCCACGCGATGCGCGGCGCGCACCTGCAGCGCCTGTTCGCCGCGTTCCTCCTGCTCATGGCCGCGCTCACCTGGTTCGCCCCCCGCGCGCCTGTCGATGCAGGGATCGCGCGGACTTCCCTCCATGGCCCCGGGCAGTTGTGTTAGCCATGACGCGAACGCGTCACGCGCATGATGCGCCGGCATCGAGGGAGTCTCGCTTTTACGCATCAAGCCGAAGCTGGGTTGCGGCCCAGGCTATTCCAGAAGTCAGGTCTCAGGTCTCATCGCCATCATGAAAGTCATCCTGTTAATCGGCCTCGGCGGCTTCATAGGCTCGATCGCCCGGTACAAGCTGGGCGGCCTCCTCCTGCACCTGTCCGCTCAGGAGCGCTTTCCACTTGGCACCTTCGCAGTCAATGTTCTTGGCTGCCTGGTCGTGGGCCTTCTCGCTGGTTTCGCGGAGCGGTATCACTGGCTCGGCCCTGATGCGCGGTCGTTTCTGTTCGCGGGTTTGCTGGGTGGGTTCACTACCTTCTCTGCTTTCGGCCTGGAGACCGTAGCGCTGATTCGCCGCGGCGATCTCGGTACTGCTGCGTGGTATGTCGGCGGCAGCGTGATCCTGGGCATCGCTGCGGTTTGGCTGGGCCTCAAGCTCGTTGCCCTGTTCCCGCGTTGAGGCCTGACAAGTCCGAAAGGAACTTTGCGTCGACCCCTCGAGCATGATGCCCTGAGCTGGTCGGCAGGTGCCGGTGCGGGTGTGGTCCAGGAGTTGCGAGTTGCTGGGTGCGATGCCCCTCAACCGTTGCCAGACTGCATGGTGGCACTCGAGTTCGATGCCGATGCCCATGCCGATGGGGACGCCGATGCTTTCAGGAAGAACCCGCTTCGCAAGTCGGCTTGTACAGTCGTTGGACCGCTGCAGCAACCCTGCCGCGCACGCGAATCAGCGGTTCAACAGCTCAGGCGGTGGTTGTCGAGCGAGCAGCGTGCGGGGAGCAGGATGTCGACGGCGAGCGGCAGGTGATCGGAGACGTCGATCGGCAGCGCGCGCAGCTTGCGCGGTTTGAGGTTCGGCGACACCAGGATGTGATCGATCGCACGCTGCGGACGCCAGCTCGGAAACGTCAGCGGCGCAACGCCGCCCGGGAGGCTCAGCACCGTGTTGTCGATCAGCCAGCAGAGTTCCGGGCTCCCTGCGGTGCAATTGAGATCGCCCATCAGCACCGCGTTGGGCGCCGACTCGAGCAGCTCCGCGATGAACACGAGTTGCCGATGGCGCGCCGCGGGCGTCAGCGAAAGATGCGCTACGAAAACGTGGAGTCCGTCCGCCTCGCTGCCGTAGCGCACTTCCAGCACGCCGCGCCCGCGAATCCGCCCCGGCAGCTTGTGGTCGAACACGGCGGTCGGCTCGATGCGCGAAAGCACCCCGTTGCTCGACTCGGCGACTCCCGCCATGCGCCGATTCGACTGGTGCGTCCAGAACGCGAAGTCCGCGGCTTCTGCCAGCACTTCGGTCTGGTTGTCGAAGCTCGAACGCAGGGAACCGCCGTCGGCCTCCTGCAAGCCCACGATGTCGAACGGCACCAGGGCTCTGGCGATCAGCGCCAGGTTGGTGCGCTTGGTGTGATGCGGCAGCACGTGCTGCCAGCCGCGCGTCACGTACTCGCGGAAGTTGCGGACGTTGGCGCCGGCCTGGATGTTGAAGCTTGCCAGACGCAGGCGCCGCTCCTTGACCGGCGCGACCGGCTTCGAGCGACGCCTCGACGCTGCGGCGCGCGCGGTCATCGGGTGAACTGCGTCCCTGCCAGGCGTTTCGTCAGCGCTGCGCGGTGGCGGCGGGACGACCCGCAAGCTCCTTCGCGACGAGATGATCGACGATCTCCCAGAGCGTCTCGTAACCGCCGGCGGATGCGCCGGTTATGCGGTACTTGCCGGCCACGATCACGCTCGGCGTGCCGTCGACGCCATAGCGCTGGACCAGATCGGTGGAACGCTTGATCTTGGCGTTGACCGCGAACGAATTCGCGGCCTGGAGGAATTTGGCTTCGTCGATCCCTTGCGTCGCGTACCACTTGGCCAGTTCCTCGATCGTGCGGAACTGTTTTTTCTCCACCCAGATCGCGTGGAACAGCTTGTCGTGCACACGTGCCGTGGCGCCGAGTGCGTCCGCCGCGTAGAAAGCGCGTGCCAGCGCTTCCCAGCTCGGATTGAACACCACGGGCATCAGCGTGAAGTGCGCCGCGGCGGGCTTTGCTTCCATCCACTTGACGACGGTCGGATTGAAGTCCGCGCAGTGCACGCACGCGTACGAGAACACTTCCACCACTTCGATCTTGCCGGCCGGTGCATTGCTCGCCACGGGCGGCGTGATCGTGAAGTAGTGCTGCCCTTCGGTAAAACGCTCGACCATGTTTTGCGCAAGCGCGACGGGGGCGACCAGCAGCCCCAGGATCAGCCAGGGGATTGCGCGCTTCAGGAGGGCGTGCTTCATGGGTCTCTGTCTCCGGATTTTGAACAAGGTATGGAAAGCGTGAGGTTTGAGGGGGATGCCTGACCGGGTGCAAGTCTGCGGGAATCGGTCTGAATCTCAGCTGCCCCGCCGGCCGCGAATCTCATGCACGCGTCTTGCGTGCTTCCGCGATCAGCAGATCCGCGACCGCCAGCGTGCGCGCGTATCCGCCCTGCGCCTCGCCGAAGCCGTAAACGCGGTAGCGCCCGTCGATCACCAGGGTCGGGGTGGAATTGATGCCCCAGCGCTCGGCGCGCGAGCGCGCGCCTTCGATGCGGGCATCGGTGCCCGGCGCGTCCATGGCGCGGCGGAAAGCGTCGGCATCGACCGCTGCGGCGTCGGCGAACCAGCGCACCAGCGCATCGGCGCTGTCGATGCGCAAGCCCCGCGAGTGCAGTGCCTCGAAGATCGCGCGATGGGTACGCTCGCCGGCACCCAGATCGAGGGCGGCGTAATGCGCACGCGCAAACTCGGTCCAGACATCGTTGAAAGGCATCGGCACCGCCTCGAAGGAGACATCCGCCGGCAGCGCGGCGACCCAGGGCGCGAGAAACGGCTCAAAATCGGCGCAGTGCGAACACGCATAGGAGAACGCCTCCACAACTGCGATCGGCCCGCGCTGGTTTCCGGGCGCCGCTTCGATCAATTCGAAGTCGGTGCCCGGCACCAGTTGATCGAACGACCCGGGCATTTCGCGCGCGGCCGCGAGAGCGGGGCTTGCCGCAGGTACCGCCGATGTGGCTGGCGACTCCGCCGGCGTCGTCGGTGCCGGCTGCGCCACTTCGCGGTTGCACGCGCCGAGCAGCAGCA
>JBGTIG010000469.1:0-2628 GCA_041745755.1 Lysobacterales bacterium | reverse complement strand
GTGGGCAGCGCTGGAGAGTGGGCGGCGCTCCGGCTACGGGCGGGGCGGAAACTCCGGAAATTCGCTTGATTGGGGATGCGGGAGATCTCGCGCGACGACCTTCCGGCAGGTGCTGATCGCGGATCCATGCCGGGCAGTACAGGGCGGGAATAGACTGAAGGTCAACAAGCGATGCGAGCAGATCCATGGACTATCGACGGCTGGGCGATTCCGGTTTGCAACTCTCGGCCTTCTCGCTCGGCGCCTGGATCACGTTCGGAACCTCGATAGGCCGCTCCGAGGCACGCGAGATCCTCCATCGCGCATTCGAGGCCGGCATCAACTTCTTCGACAACGCCGAGGGTTACGCCAACGGCGAGGCCGAACGGATCATGGGCGATGCGCTTTGCGACCTCCGTCTGCCGCGCGACGCCTACTGCGTTTCCAGCAAGGTTTTCTTCGGGTCGGCGAAGCGGCCGAGACCGACACAGAAGGGACTGTCCCGCAAGCACGTGCGCGATGCCTGCGACGATGCGCTCGGCCGGCTGCGCGTCGACTATCTCGATCTGTACTTCGCGCACCGGCCGGATCCCGAAGTGCCGGTCGCGGAAACCGCGTGGGCCATGGATCAGCTGGTGCGGGCGGGCAAGGTGCTGTACTGGGGCACGTCCGAATGGCCGGCGGAGGCGATCGCGGAGGCGCACCGTGTTGCCGCCGCCCATCATCTGGTCCGCCCGACGGTGGAACAGCCGCAATACAACCTGCTGCATCGTGATCGCGTGGAAGTGGAGTACGCGCCGCTCTATCGCGAGCCCGGCATGGGCACGACGATCTGGTCGCCCCTCGCCTCGGGATTGCTCACCGGCAAGTACAACGACGTCCAGCCCGGCGACTCGCGCCTCGCGCGGCCGGGTTATGAATGGTTGCAGCGCATGGCACTCGGCGACGCGGGCGATCGCACGCTGGACAAGGTACGGCGATTCACCGCGCTCGCGTCCGCACTCGGCCACGCGCCGCATCACCTGGCGCTGGCGTGGTGCCTGCGCAACCCGAACGTCTCCACCGTGCTGCTGGGCGTCAGTCGCATCGAACAGCTCGACGACAATCTCGCGGCGCTGCCGCTCGTCGAGGCGCTGTCGACTGCCGAGTGGCAGCGCATCGAAGCCTGCTTCGCCGACGCGCCTGGGCGCTAGGAGTCTGGGCGGCAGAAGCCGTCCGGGCTGCAACGGCGCTATCGACGGCCGCAGAAAGCGCTCGGACTCGTTAAATACCTACGGGTATTCGCCTCGTTCGATCACTTCCTGCGACCATCGCTATCACCGTTTCGCCTCGATCGTTTCTGCCGCCCAGACTCCTCGCGATCCTCATCGCGTTTCGAGCGTCGCTGCCCACGATCCGGATTCCGATCGTGGTGAGCGTGTCGAACCCGGGACGGATCAGTTCGCAATTCCGTTCGTGGTGAGCGTGTCGAACCATGGACGGAATCGCGAGCGACGCCGATCTGCGCTCACCCGGCGCTGCGCGCCACCCCACTCCGTGCCCCGGCCCGAGCCTCGCTCGGGCGTTCGTACGTGCGCGAGCCCGCGGCTCGCAGCCGCACGTACTCACCCCCGCATTGCGGGGCGAGGGCAAGTGGCAGTGACTCCGTTTGAAATTCCGCTCGTTGCGAGAAGAACCTGTCAGATACTCGCGCCGGGAGGAGGAGGGGGCATCGGAGGCGCAGGCGGCGCCGGAGGGGTGGACATCGCGTGCGGCGCCGAAGCGGGCACGGGTGGCGCCGGAGGAGTCGGCGGGTTGGGCGGTGCGGGTGGTGCGGGCGGGGCCACCAGCACATCGCGCAGGGTCGGCGTCGCGACGCTGACCGACAGCGGTTTGCGATCGCGCACCACGTCGAGTTTCGAGCGGGCGCCCTTGCCGCCTCCCATCATCGCGCGCATCAACTCGCGATGACCCGTCACCGGTTTGCCGTCGACGCGGGTGATCACGTCACCCGTGCGCAGTTCCGGGAAGGACTTGCCCTTGTTGTCGAGAACGAGCACGCCGGCCGATGCTCCAAAGTAACGGCCGAGTTCCGGATTGAGCGGAGCCAGTTGCAGGCCGCCGAGCCCGGCGCTGCGGAACACCATCGTCCGGGGGTGCGGTGCATGCGCGCCAACTACTTTGCCGCCGTCGCGGACGATGATCCTCCGGTGGCGCTGACCGCCGTCGTGCGCCATCTCGATCTCCGTTTCGAGGCCCTCGAGGTCGACCATAGCCCGGGGCGCAACGCCATCGGATCCGTGGTCGAGATCGACCTCGACATCGAAGTCCATGTCCATGTCGATATCGAAGTCCGGATCGCCGGTCCAGAGCGGCATGCTGTGTGCGGCCATCTTGCGTGCGTTGATCTCCACGTTGCGCTGTTTGCCGTCGCGCACCACCGTGACCGCTACTTTCTGGCCCTCCTGCAGCGGACCGATCGCGGCGATCGCGGATTCCACCCCGCCGGTGTCGAGCAGACGCTTGCCGTTGACCGACAACAGCGTGTCACCGGCACGGACGCCGGCCTGTTCCGCCGGTCCTCCCGGCGTCACCGCGCGGACGCCAACACCCTTGCCGCTTTCGTCGAGCACGACGCCGAGCACCGGTCGGGGCGTCGCCAGGCCGCGC
>JBGTIG010000468.1:0-15596 GCA_041745755.1 Lysobacterales bacterium | reverse complement strand
GTGGAGTCGCGCTGATCCTTGCCGTGTTGCTGAGCGCGCTCGCGGCTCTGTTGGCCGTGGCCATTCTCGACGCACAGTCAGTGGCCCTGCAGCGCACGCATGCGCTCAATCGCGGGGCGCAGATCGACGAGTTCGCGCTCGGCATCGAGGCGATCGCCGCCATCGCGCTGCGGCGCGACTTGGCGCAGGAGCAGGGCCTCGACCACAACGGCGACGTGTGGCGGCAGCCTCTGATACTCGAGATTCCGCGCGGCCGACTGGGAGCACGCCTGCGGGACCTCAACGGGTGTTTCAACATCAACGCGCTCGCCGGTTCCGCGGAACAGCCGCTGGCCTTGGAAAGCCTGGCGCGACTCCGGCGGCTGCTGGGTGTGCTGAAGCTCGATCCCGTGCTCGCGGATGCCATTGCCGACTATGTGGACGCGGATCGCGAACCGCGCCGCGGCGGTGCCGAGGACCTCCACTATCTCGGCGCGCGCCCCCCGCATCGCAGCGCCGATCGTCCGGTCGCGCACGTTTCCGAACTGCGTCTGGTGGCCGGCATCGACGCCGCAACCTACGACGTACTCGCCAGCGAGCTGTGCGCGTTGGCTCCGGCCGCCACCCTCAACGTCAACACCGCGAGCACAACGGTGTTGCGAGCGCTCGGCGACGATATCGACCTGACTCGCGCGAGCGCGCTTGCATCCGAAGGCAACGCGCGCTTTCCCGGCATCGACGAGTTCTTCGCCGCGC
Organism: Lysobacterales bacterium; assembly: GCA_041745755.1. GTDB lineage: Bacteria > Pseudomonadota > Gammaproteobacteria > Xanthomonadales > Ahniellaceae > JBBQNY01. The sequence goes on along the minus strand of JBGTIG010000468.1, from coordinate 14,861 downwards.
TGGAACAGCAAGGTGCCGCGCAACCGCCCGCGATCGGGCTCGGCATCGCCAGCGACGAGTTCCTGCTCGAGGCCGAAATCGAGTACGACGGGATCACGGTTGCGCACTGGTCGCGCATCGCGCGCCGCAATGGGGTAGTCAGGGTCGAGGCCCGCGGGCGCGGGCGCTACCGCTAGCCAGAGCATTTGCCTCCGTTTCGAAGGTTCCGGCAGCGGACCCCCGCGACGGGCCCGTCGGGTTGCGGTCTACGCGAGCGGGCCGAGGCCGAGCGCCTGCTCGACGAGCCGCTGGATGGCGGGCAGGTCGGGCAACATTGCGCGGTCTTCCCGCAGCAGCACGTCCATGAGCAGACCGGGACGGTCTGGCGCATTGTCCTCGCGATCGACGGTACGCAGTTCGCCGGCGGCAATCGTGGTCAGGCGCGGGAAGCCGATGCAGCTCATCGCCATGAACGGCAGGCGCGGATTGCCGCCGAGCGCCTTCAGCATGATGACCTTGGCGTTGAGCGCGGGCTCCGTGTCGGCGAGCCCGGCAAGCAGCGATAGCGAGAACAGCGGCACGCGCCATCCGCGCCAGAGCACGCGACCGCGAATCCAGTCGGGAGCGCCCGCAACGGGATCCGGCGCCGCCGCCGTGATGATTTCGGATACCAGCGAATTGGGCACCAGCACGCTGCCGTTCGCCACCGCCACCATCAAGGCACGGATGTCCTGAGGCAGCGGATGCACGGCGGCTCCTGCCCCGGTCGTCGATGAAGTCGGCGTTGGCGCCTGTGCGTTCATCGCGTTCTCCGGGTGCGCGGGTGGGTCGCGTCTGCGTGACTATGCATGCTGTTGCGCCAATCGGCGCGCGAGATAGATCCCATTGCCTTCCTCGGTGAGCACGGCTGCAGCGCGTGCGGCCTCCGTCCAGGGTCGCGCGTCGTCGGGGGGGCGCGCGGCGGACCACACCACGCCGCCGCGGGAGACAACCGCGCCGACGCCTTCGACGCCGTCCTCGGACTGACCGTCGAACAGCATGAGGCCGATGCGCGCACCAAAATGTTCCGCGAGCGTCGAAAGCGCCGAGTCGATGTGTTTGCCGGCGAGCACCAGCGAAGTCTCGATGAGGCGTCCATCGCGCCCCACTTCGAATCCGTGGGAGCAGTCCAGTGTCAACGCCTGGCCCACGCTCAATGCGGTACCGGCACGCCAGGCATCGAGCGACAGCTGCGGACGCGCGGCGTCCTGCGCGTCGGCAGTCAGCACCACGATGGACACCGGCAGGTCGGGTGGCAACGCACCCAGCAGTTCGAGCATGTCGCCATCGCTGTCGGTGCCGCCGAGGAGAATCCAGACATCGGGGGGCGTCCGGATCGACGCATCGCCCGACGACTCCGCCTGGGCCTGCGCGCCTGACAGGTCGGAAACGGCGCGCGCACTCTCGTCGATCGCATAACTGGCGCGGCCAAGCTCCGCCGGGTCGAACTCGCCTTCGAGCCGCTCGAGCGAGAGGTTGGCGAAGGGCGACGACACAGTCGCCGCAGGCGGCTCCGCTGCCATCTCCGCGAAGCCCTCGGGCGCATCGAGCCTCGTCACGACTCCCTCGTCGCTCGTCGACTCCTGGTATCGCCGGAGGTCCGCGTCGGCAGCGCCGAGGAGCTCCCCGGAATCGTTCTCGGGGAAATCGTCGACCCGGGTAGCCGCCAGCAGCGAGTCATCGAGTTCGTCGTCACTCACGCGCGCGTCGTCCTCTGCGGGATGCGGCGGCGACATTCCAGGCTCCGCGTCGTCCAGCGTTTCGAGGTTCCCGAGCAGCTCACGCTCATCCTCGTTGAGATCGAGTGCGGTCGCACTGGCGCGATGGATCCGCTCGGCTTCCATGCCGATTCCCATCGCTTCCTGCGCCACGCCTTCGGTGGCCGGGGAATCCAGCGGTGCATCCGTGGCGCCCATGGCATCGAGTTCGCTTGCCCAGTCATGTTGTGGCGGCGGCCCCGACGATTCGCTGTCGGCGAGGCGCGCAAGCCCCCGGTTCATTTCCGCAGCGAGCTCTGCTTCGACGGTGGGCATGAAGGCGGCGGAGCCGACAGGGTGCGGCGGCGCCGACTCCCGGTCCCTGGGAAGGCGCAGCGACAAGGCATCCTCTGGACGCGGCGGCAGGTCGTCCACATGCCCCAGCAGCTTCGCGCGTAGATGCCGCCGCCAGCGTGCGCGGTCCCACCCCGTCAGGGTGCTCGTGATCGACGCGTCGTTGAAAACCACGCGCAGTCCCGGCGTGCTTGCCAGTTCGTCCAGCAGCGGTTCATGCTCCTCGATCGAATCCGGCAGATTGACCAGCAGCACCGTGGGGCGGGACGCAAGAACGTCGGCGCTCGTGCAGCTCGCGATGTCGGCCTCGAGGACGAAATCGCCACCGGTTTCGCGCACGACCTCGCGCAGATCCTCCACGTCGTCGTCGGTTCCGCAGAGCAGCGCGACCGCAACGCGAGGAGCGCCGGACTCAGGCATCGGTCGACTCCTCGATCAGTTCCTGCACGACGCGCAGCAAGTCGGCTTCCTGGTAGGGCTTGCCGAGAAAACGATCGACGCCGATCTCGAATGCCCGCTGGCGATGCTTCTCGCCGGTGCGCGACGTCACCATCATCAGCGGCAGATGCCGCAGGCGAGCGTCGTTGCGGATGTAGGTCGCGAGCTCGTATCCGTCCATGCGCGGCATCTCGATATCGAGAATCGCCATGTCCGGAACGCGTTCCTGCAACTTCTCGACCGCATCGATGCCGTCCTTTGCGGTGACCACTTCGATGTCCTGGCGCTCGAGCACTCGCGAGGTGACCTTGCGCATCGTGATCGAATCGTCGACGACCATCACCAGCGGACGCCGCTTCGCCTGCGCACGCCCGGTTGCGATGCCGCCCGCGGCCCGGTCCGCCACTCTTTCGAGACCGCCAGGCAGCATCGCGGCCAGCTCGTCCGCGACGTCGCGTTCCGCGCGCTGCGCCAGGTGACGCCGCACCAGCGGTGCAAGATCGAGAATCATGACGACCGAGCCATCGCCCATGATGGTGGCACCGAACATGCCCGGGACCGACGCGATCTGGGTGCCGGTGGACTTCACCACGATCTCCCGGCTGCCGACCACCGAGTCGACCCGGATAGCCGCGCGCTGGTCGCCCGAGCGCACCAGGAGCAGCGGCAGCTGGCCGGCGGTGTCGACGATGCGGTTGGGCTCTGCCCCGAGCAGCAGGGCCAGGTCGTGCACCACGTATTCCTCGCCGCCATAGGCGAGCAGTCGGGAATCGGCTCCGGACAGACGTTGTTCGAAATCCTCGAGCTTGAGCCGCGCCACGCCCTGCACCGAAGACATCGGCACGGCGAAGATCGCCTCGCCGAGGCGCACCATGATGGCCTGGGTGACGGCCAGCGTGAATGGCAGGCGAATCGTGAAACGCGAGCCCTGTCCCTGTTCGCTGTCGATCGACAGCGACCCGCCGAGCTCCCGTATTTCGTTGGCGACGACATCCATGCCGACGCCACGGCCGGCCAGCTTGCTGATGTTGTCGGCGGTGCTGAAACCGGTCTCGGTGATGAAGCCGAAAAGGTCGCGATCGGACAGCGGCGAATCGACGTGGATGAGACCGCGTTCGATCGCCTTGTGGCGGATCGCCTCGCGATCGAGACCGCGGCCGTCGTCGCTGACGCGGATCAGGACCTCACTGGCCTCGCGGGCGACTTCGATGCGCACGTTGCCCTCGCCGCTCTTGCCGATCGAGGTGCGCTCTGCCGGCGTCTCGATGCCGTGAGCGAGCGCATTGCGCAGCATGTGTTCGAGCGGCGCCTTCATGCGTTCGAGCAGGTTCCGGTCCATCTCGCCCTGCGCGCCATCGACATACAGCTGGGCGCGCTTGCCGAGCTCGTCCGCGCTCTGGCGAACCAGGCGCCGCAGGAACGGCACCTGGGTCTCGAAGGGCACCATGCGCGTGCGCATCAGGCCCTGCTGCAGTTCAGAGGCGACGCGCGACTGCTGCAGCAGCAGCGTTTCCTGCTGCCGCGCGAGGTCGTCGAGCGTGTGGTGCAGTGACACGAGGTCGGACACCGACTCGGCGAGCGCGCGCGAAAGCTGTTGCAACGTGGAGAAGCGATCGAGTTCGAGCGGGTCGAAGGGGCCGGCATCGTCCTCGGCTTCGCGCTGGAAGCGGGCGATGATCTGCGTCTCCGTCTCGAGTTCGAGATTGCGCAACTGCTCGCGAGTGCGTTCCACCGTCTGGTTGAGCTCGCCGACGTTGGCGCGGAAAGCTCCGAGCTGCTGTTCGAGCCGGGACCGGTAGATCGATACCTCGCCGGCGTAGTTGACCAGCGCGTCGAGCAGGTCCGCGCGCACGCGTATGAGCTCCTGCGACTGGCGCTGTGCGGCGCTGTCTTCCGACGCGGCCTCCTGCAGAGGCAGCCGGTAGTCGTCGAGGCGCACGACCTTGCGTGTCGACGCAGCGGCGGCGGCCTCGGACTCCGTGGGTTCGGCGTCCGTGGCAGTCGTCGGGACTGGCTCATCGACAACCAGCGGCTCCTCCCCGCCTGCTTCCGACGACCTCGCGTCCAGTTCCGCCGCAGCGGCCATCTCGTCGACATCGACTTGCGCTGCAGCGGACTCAAGTGCGGATTCGAACGCGGGTTCGGCGCGGTGCGCGGGCACTTCCTCGAGAGCCAGGCGGTCGTGCGCCGCGCGTGGATCGAGCATGAAGGGATCGTCAGCGGTACCTTCGGCCGGAATTTCCGCCGCCGGATCGCGCCAGGCCAGCGACTTCCCGGCCGCGAGCGCCTCGATGGCCGAGATCAGCCCGGCCGGATACGCCGCTTCGCGCGCCCCGCGGGCCCTGCCGACCATGCGGTGGAGTCGGTCGAAACCCCGTTGCACCAGCTCAACGGCAGACACGCTGCGCCCGTGCCGCGATTCGACCAGCGTCTCCAGTGAATGCCCCAGATCGCCGATACCCATGAGCCCGACGGCGCGCGCATTGCCTTTGATCGTGTGCAGATGGCGCTGCAGGGCGGCAATGGCGGAGGCCGATCCCGGATCCACGTGCAGTTCACGCAACGCGGGATCGACCGCGTCGAGGATCTCGCCGCTCTCCTCCACGAAGATATCGAGCAGGTCGGTGTCGACATCGGGCAAATCGAGAGGACGATCGGGATCGATCTCGTCGTGCCATTCAAGCGTGATCCCCTCCACGTCGATCGACGTCGCGGCGGCGATCGGGATACGTGGGCTGGTGACATCGAGCCACTCGTCAACCGCCAGGGCGTCCGGGTTTTCGTCGCCGATGGCGACTGGCGGCTGCGGTTCCCGCGTGCCCGTGCCTGTCAGCGAATCCTCGAGTTCGGAAACCTCTGCGGTGAACGGCTGATCCGCTGAGCCTTCGGGGGTCGAATCCTGAGCGGCTGCCGCTTCCGCCCTGCGCCGTTCGCGCTTGTCGCGGCGGGCACTCAGCCGTTTGTCGCGACGGCGCTCCGCTCCACTTTGCGCAGCATCGGGGAACACGTCCCCGGGTTCGACCCCACCTGCGGATTCGGCGTCCTCCAGCACGGCGCCTTCGCCGCCTTCCGGCAAGAGTTCGGACAGTTGCTGCAACGATTCTGCTTCGGACTGCGGCGCGGCGGTGCCGAACCCCTCATCGACCGACGGCGGCCGCGCGTCATCAAGCCCGCCGACGCCCGGCGCTTCTTCCGCGTGCTCGACTTCGACGGGCTCGACGAACGCGGTGCGGGGTTGATCCCATTCGACGACGGGCACGTCGCCCAGCAGCTCGGCCGCCAGCGCTGTGTCTTCGGCCAGCGCGATCTCGGCCAGAGCGGACTCCTCGAGTCCGGTGTCGTCCAGTCCAGTGTCGTCGAACCCGGCGTCGTGTCTTGCGCGCGTGGTCTCGGTGCCGTCCCCCGGAAGCCCGGCGTCGCCAACCCCCGGACCCACGGCGTCGGCTTCGGCCTGCAGTAGCGCCAGCGCGCTGGCGGCAGCGGCGGATTCGTCTTCCTCGTCGATCCATATCGGCATCGTGGGCGATTCCGGCACCGGCAATTCGTCGCGCAACGCGGCCAGACGCTGAACCAGATCGCCCGCCGGCGGCACCGACGCGCCGGGTCGATCGAGCAGCGCAAGCGTCGCTCCGACCACGCCCGACACGTCGGCCATGGCTTCGAGGCCGTCCGCAGTGGGAGCGCGCTGCGCGCCGACCAGTCGCTTCAGATATCCCTCGAGCTGTCCCACGACCTCGGCAACGACGGGCACTTCCACCATGCCGAGCGCACCGTGCAGGGTATGCACCGAAAGCAGCAATCCGGCACTCGGCGCCAGGCGGTTGCCGCTGCCGCGCGCCTCGTCGATCCACGATTCGAGTGCGGTGAGATAACCGCCCGCTTCGCCGCGCAACACCTCGAGCAACATGGGTTCGATCGCCGGCATTTTCTCGTCCGGCGTCGTGGCTTCCGCTGCCTCCGCACCGGTTGCCTCCGTGGCCAACTCGCCTGCGATGCCGGCGGCGACCCGTTCGGCCCGCTCCATTGCAGCCTGCTCCATCGCTTCCTGATCAGGCGCGGCGTCCCCGGTCGGAGGCGATTGGACCTCCGGCGGGCGAAGATCCGCGGATTGCGTCTCCGGCGACAGCGGTTCCGCCGCAACCGCGACGCGTACGCTGCGTTTGCGCAGCACGCGCCGGTTCGTCTCTATCACGCCGGATTCACCGGCACAGAGGCAATCGGCGGCGCGCATGACCAGGCGCGGCAGGGAAGTCGACTCACCACGACCCTGCAATTCGGCGCGCAATTGATCGAGCGCCGTGCGCGAATGCTCGAGCAGCGCCAGTACCTGCTCGTCCATCGGGATCGAATGATCGAGCACTCGATTCAGCATGTTCTCCACACGCCAGCTGAACTCGCCGAGCGCAAGCGCCCCGACCAGGCGACCACTGCCCTTGAGCGTATGGAACGACCGGCGCACGTTGCGCAAGGTTTCCACATCGTCAAAGGATCTGGCGAGCGCCGGCAGCAGGCGGCCGATGTTGGCGATCTCCTCGTTGACCTCCTCGATGAAGACCTCGCGGATCTCGTCATCGATGTCCTCGCCCGCACTGGCATCGAATCCGCCGGGCAGGGTGTCGCCCGGGGCCTCGTCGAGCTCGATCGGCTCCTCGACCTCCTCCTCGATCTCGATCCACTCGAACCCCGCGTCCCCGGCGGCGCTCGTCGATACCGTCGCATGCTCGACAGCGATTTCGTCCGCAGTCACGCCGCGGTCGCTGGCGCCGAGTGCGTCCTCGAGACTACGCACCGACTCCTCGTAACCGTCGCTCGGCATCAACGCCACGTCGGTGAGCGATTCCGTTTCCGTGGAGTCGACCATGTACTCGGGATCTATCTGTTCGGTGCCGGCACTCAGCGCCCGCGCGGGTCCCAGCACCTCGACGTCGAATTCGACGGTGTCGCTCATGCGGGCCCAGTCGCCGCCGTCGCCAGGATCCCGGGCCGGTATGTCGGAGTCGGCATCCTCTAGGGCATCCGCGCCGGATGCGGTCGCCGCCTGAGCGACGGATTCGGATTCGAACCCGGATTCGGGCTCCGCGCCGGTCAGCTCCGGGTAGTCCATGTCCAGCGCGATTTCGGGGAGGCCCGCGGATTCGAAACCGCCGGTGTCTTCATCATCGTCGTGCGTCGGCTCGCCACGCGGCGAGGGTGAATCCATTGGCATGGCGATGCCCGGGTCCACGTCGGACGCAACAAACTCATCGTCATCCTGCGTCGGCTCGCCACGCGGCGAGGGTGAATCCAGTGGCATGGCGCTGCCCGGGTCCACGTCGGACGCAGCGTCCAGCGCGTCGCGATCGCGCAGTTCGTCATCGGAGGGCGGCGGCCAGTAGCCGAGTGCCGCCAGGCTGTCGCGGGTGACATCGAGAATCTGCTCGCGGCCGGCGCGTACTTCGCCGGTCGCTTCGAGGTAATACTCGATACTGGTGAACGCATCGGCGAGATGCTCGACCTGGACACCGGTCGGCACCCGGCCCTGGACGATCAGTTCGACCTCGACGAAGCGGCTCAGCGCGCGCACCAGGTTGGCGGTTTCCTGTTGATCGAGCATGCGCATCGCGCCGACGATCTCCTCGAGCGCGGTGGGCAGGCTGCCGAGCTTCTCGCCCGACCAGCCGGATTCGATGTAGGCCACGACGTCTGACTTGGCGCGCTGCACGTTGGCGATCGATTCGCGCAGCAGCGCGTCGAGAATGCGCTTGATCTCCGCCTTGGGCAGGGCCGTCGCATCGCCAACCACGCCGGCGATCGGCGCATTGTCGGCTCCGTCGGCGTCCGCCGCGGGGTCGACGCCGCCAAGCGTGTGGATGTTCTCGTCCAGTGAAACTTCCACGTACAGCAGCGCGCCGGCGACATCCAGGAGCGTCGCTTCGCTCGGCAACAGCGTACCCGCCGCCAGCTCGTCGAGAACGCGCCGCTGTTCCTGCACGACCCGTCGCGGAACCCCGAGTCCGAGCATGCCGAGGGTATCGGCGACCCGATCGAGAATGGCGGACTGCCCGCTCAACTCGATGGGTTCGGCGTCGCCGCGCCTGAGGTACAGATCCAGCGTGTCCTTGACCCGCAGCAGATCTTCCTTGATCGCGACGGAGACCGTGTCGAGGAGTGCCCGGTTCCGGCCGGCGAGACTGCCCTTGGCGTGATCGAGCTCCGCCTGCGTGGGCAGCAGGTCCTGCAGGCGATAGGTGTCACGGATCGCCTCGACCCGGGGTCCGCTGGCTGCGCCATTCGCAAGGTAATACAGCAGGTTCTGCACCAGCTGCCGGGGGGGATTCGCACCGAACGCAGACTCGCCCTCGTCGGCGACGCGCTTGATCTCCCGATCGACCTTGCCGAACAGCAGCTTGACCGCCGAGCCTATGTCGACGGCGCGCTGGCGCGCGGCGTCCAGCAATCCCGCCGCGACCCACCAGAGACGGCGCACCTCGGGCTCGAACGAGAGTGACCGCAGCTCATCGAGCGTCTCGATCAGGCCGGTTACGGCGGGCTCCGAGTCTTCGTTCTTGATCCACGCGAGCAGGCCCGCCTGGTATCGCGTCCGCAACCGCAGGGCCTGCTGCCGGATCTCCGCATCAGCCGCCGGACTCGTGGCGCCCGAGGCATCCGTCGGCATCGCCGACGCGAGATCGGGCGCGAACAACACGCTTTCGCTCAGCAGCTTCTCGCCACGACATGCGCGCAGGTCGTTGAGGAGAGGCAGCAGCACGATCGGGATGTCCTTGTGCCCACCCTGCAGACGCTCGAGGTAGTCCGGCATCTGCACCATGCCGCGCATGAGTACGCCATAGGCATCTTCGGGACGACGGATCTCGTCATCGAGCAGGCTCTGGACGAGCCGCTCCATTTCCTCGACCACCATGGCCGCGCCATAGAGTTCGACCATGCGCAACGTGCCCTGCACCTGATGCAGGAAAGACGCGCAGAAGCGTATCTGGCTCGGGTCCGAGCCATCCTCGACGTACGCTTCCAGCGCCATGCGGGCCTGGCGCAGGGTGTCGTCCAGCTCCTGCTTGACCCAGTTGAGGGTCGTGAAGTCGATATCGTCTTCCAGTCGCATCGCCACGCCTCTAGAGTCTCAGTCCCGCCGTCGATGGTCGTCAACGACCCTCACCGCTATTGCCGGTAACGAACCCTGCGCCTCAAGTGGGCAGCTTGAAGTCCGCCACCGATCGACGCAGGTTCGATGCCAGTTGCGCCAGATTGCCGATCGAATCCGCGGTCTGGCTGGCGCCGGCAGAAGTCTGCGCCGTGATCTCCTGGATGACGTTCATCGTCGCCGAGATGTTGGTCGCCGCCGACGACTGCTGGCGCGACGCTTCGGAGATGTTCTGGATGAGGTCGGCCAGGTCGTTCGAGACCTTCTCGATCTCGCCCAGCGCAAGACCGGCATCCTCGGCGAGGCGCGCACCGGCAACCACCTCGGCGGTTGTCTGCTCCATGGAAGACACCGCCTCGTTGGTGTCGGACTGAATGGTCTGCACCAGCGTCTCGATGCGTTTCGTCGCGTTGGAGGCGCGTTCCGCGAGCCGCTGGACTTCGTCCGCCACCACCGCGAATCCGCGGCCCGCCTCGCCGGCAGAGGCCGCCTGGATCGCGGCGTTCAACGCCAGGATGTTGGTCTGCTCGGCAATGTCGTTGATCAGCTCGACGATCGAACCGATCTCCTGGGAAGACTCGCCGAGGCGCTTGATGCGCTTGGAGGTTTCCTGGATCTGGTCGCGGATCGAGTCCATCCCCTGGATCGTCTGGCGCACGACTTCGGCGCCCTTGGATGCGATCTGCACGGACCGTTGCGCGACATCGGCGGACTCGGCCGAATTCTTCGACACCTGGTCGATCGAGTTCGCCATGTCATTGATCGCCGCCGAGGCGGACGTGATCTGCTGCGCCTGATGCTCGGCGGCTTCCGCGAGGTGCATGGCGGTCGACTGCGTTTCCTGCGCCGAGGAAGCCACCTGCTCGGCGGTCGCGTTGATGGTGGTGACGAGCGAGCGCAGTGCCTCGACCGCGAAGTTCACCGAGTCGGCGATGGCGCCGGTGAAGTCCTCGGTGACGGTGGCCTTGACGGTCAGGTCGCCTTCGGCGAGCGAACCCATCTCGTCGAGCAAGCGGTGAATGGCTTCCTGGTTGCGCTTGTTGGTGTCGGCGGCGTCGACCACGGCGCGCCGCTGCCCCGTCGTATAGGAAATGGCGGCGAGTATGGCGGCCAGCAGCGCCAGCGCAGCCGCGAAGTAGCTCACGAGATCGTTGGCGAGGACGCGTCGGGTGGGAAGTTCCTGCAAACGCGTTTCGACGTCGCGCGCGTTCAGCAGGAGCTGTTCGGAGTTCTCGGAGATCGAGTCGGCGGCATCCGTCACGTCGTTGAGCTGGGTGGATGCTTCCTGGATCTGGTCGACGTTCTCGCCGATGGCGCTGTAGTCGATATTGATGCGTTCGATGATCTCCCGCGCCTGCGGATCGGCCAGCGGGGTGGGAATGATCTCGTTGCCATTCATCAGGCCGTCCAGCACCTGCCCGTAGAAGTTCGCGTCGCGCCCGAAGCTGTCGGCAGCGCTGACGGCTCCGGGTCCACCCTGCTGGATCTCGTTCACGCGCCGGAGCATGCGGTCGGCCAGCAGGAGCTGGCGCGTCGCGTAATACACCTGAGTGCCCGGTGCGCCGCGCTCCTGCAGCACGCGCACGATCTCGTCCATTCCCTGCGTCAGCTGCGGCATCTTGGCGGAGAAGTCGTTCGCGGTGTCCGCGATGTCGAGCACCGTCTGCTTGTTCGCGACGATGGTCTTCGCCGCGTTGTTCATGCTCGACCAGGTTTCGGTGAGTTTCTTGAGCGCGGGACCAAGGTCACCCTGGTCCGCGTAGCCCGGAATCGGATCGACATCCTTGAGACCGGTGCTGACGCCGGTATTGAGCGCGATCACGCGGCGGTCGATCTCCGCACGCGTCGATTCCAGGTCGTTAAAGGCGTCGAGGTTGCCGGCCGCCGCTTCGGACGCGAACTTGGTGATCTGCTGGGACGACACCTGGATCGCCGAAACGTGCGCCGCCGCCTGCCGATCCTGGCCGTTCTTGATGCCGGCCCAGATCGAGTTGCCGATAAGTACCAGCAGCGCGATCAACCCGACCAGCCCCCAGAACTGGAAGCCTCGACCCAGTCGCCCGCCCACCACCTCGCCAGTCGTACTCATCTTGCTACCTCGCCCAGTGATCGATAGTTATCCGGATCTCCAACGATCCGTGCCGCTTTTCGTTGCTGCATCGCTGCCGAACACATCCGCGAAATGCCTCTCGACAGTGTCCCCCGAAACCGCATTCCGCTCCCTTTGATCCCGTCGACGTCAGCCGTCAGCCGGCACGTTCGCCTTCAGGCCGCCGCATAGAGGAAATCGGTCGCCGTGACCAGCGCCGCGATCGAGAATACCCCCCAGAGGTTCCCTTCGAGCTCGAAGTGCGCAGGCACAAACCGTGCCCAGTTGGCTGAATCCCCTTCAAGCCGCAAGGGATCGTTCTCGACTGTGAGGCTGCGCTGTCCCAGCACCTCCTCCACGAGCAGCCCGATGGGGTTGGCGCCATGCCGAGCCACCAGCAGTCGGCTGGTGTCGCCGAGCGGCGTGCGTTCGCCTTCGATGTAGCGCCGCAGGTCGATCAGCGGCATCAAGGTGCCGCGCACGTTCACCACACCCAGCAGCCACGATTGCGTACCCGGGACGGTGGTGTGATGCAGTACCGGAAGAATCTCGAACACCTCCGTGATCGAGGCCATCAGGCGTCGTTCGCCGACGCGAAATCCGATGCCCCGCCAGAGCCCCGCCGCGTGCACGACATCGATATTCGCAGCCACGTGTTCGAAGCTGCGGCGTTCGTATTCGGCCAGGACCGCATACGGATCCGCGCCGGAGGTTTCGGATCTGGTTGCGCGTCGGGACGCGGCGGCGGTTGCCGGTTCCGCCGCCTCGGGCAGTGTCAAGCCGGCGGCTTCCGCTTCGGCGGCGGACTGCGCGCGCGATTCGGCGGCGATGAAATCTCCCATCGCGATGTCGAACGCTCCGTCCTCGAATCCCGCGGATGCATCCGCGGACGCTGGCCCGGCGTCGTGCATGTCGTCTGGCTCGTCGGCGGGGGCCGCGTCGGAAAGGTGATCTTCCGGCGACGATCCGGGCTTGCGCCTGCGTCGATTCACGCGACGGCTCCGCGAAGGCCGAGCAGCACGTCGATGCGCCCGAGCAGATCGTTCTCGCGTACCGGTTTCACCACGAAGTCGCGTGCGCCCTGACGAAGTCCCCAGGCACGATCGGTCTCCATGGTCTTGTTGGTGACGATCACGATGGGAATCTCCGCGGTCAACGGATCACGACTGAGGCTCCGGGTTGCCTGGAATCCATTCATCTCGGGCATCACGATGTCCATGAGGATCAGATCCGGACGTTCGTCGCGGGCGAACGTTATGCCTTCGGCAGCGCTCGACGCGGTGCTCACGCGATGCCCGCCCTTGCGCAGGATCTCGCCCAGCATCAGCACTTCGGTGGGTGAGTCGTCGACAATGAGGATGTGGGCCATGGCAACGTGATCCGGCAGATACCTCAGGCCGCGGCGTCGACGTGGCGACGGATCGCCCCGAGCAGTTCGTCGCGCGTGAAAGGCTTGGTCAGGTACTGCTCCGCGCCGACGATGCGGCCGCGCGCCTTGTCGAAAATCCCGTCCTTCGAGGAAAGCATCACTACGGGAGTCGACCGGAAAAGCTGGTTGTTCTTTATCAACGCGCAGGTCTGATAGCCGTCCAGTCGCGGCATCATGATATCGACGAAAATGATGTCGGGCTGCTGATCGGAAATCTTCGACAGTGCCTCGAATCCATCGACTGCGGTCACCACGTCACAACCCTCTTTCTTCAGCAGGGTTTCGGCCGTGCGGCGAATAGTTTTGGAATCGTCGATCACCATCACCTTCAACCCGTTGAGCGTACTGCTGCCATTGGCGCTTGCCATGAAATTGCTCCAACTCGCTTGACCGCCTTGCCCGCGGTGACGATACCCGAAAATCGGCCCCACGCGCTGGACCGGACTGCCTTGACGCTACTCTCCAGCATGCGTTTTCTGCCTGCCGGGCGGAAGTGCCTAGCAAGGATCATGACATCTGATGTCCGGCTGAGCTCAACCGCGGCGTGCGGGCGCGGTCGAGGTCCGAAGTCGGTGGCCGCTAGACTCGCGGGATCGGAAACGCACGGGAACCCGCATGAGCCTCGCCATCGGCGTCTTGATGGATCCCATCGAGCGCCTCAAACCGGCCAAGGACTCGACACTCGCGATCATGGAAGCCGCGGCGCGACGAGGTCATCGCCTCGACTATGTCGCACCCTCGACGCTGTCGCTGACGGGCGGTGCAGCCTGTGCAACTGTGCGCGAAGTCACATTCGAGGAAACGGCAAGCACGTTGCAGCCACGGCTCGGCCAGGCCCGCACGATCGCACTGACCGAGCTCGATGCGATTCTCGCCCGCAAGGACCCGCCCTTCGATGTGGAGTTTCACTACGACACGCTGATTCTCGGCATCGCGGAACTCGCCGGCGTGCGGGTCTTCAACAGTCCCCAGGCGCTGCGCGACGCCAACGAGAAGCTGTTCGCGCTCGAGTTTCCCCAGTGCTGTCCACCGACTTCGGTCGCGCGCGATCCGGCGATCCTCCGCGAGTTCGTGGACTCGCAGGACGCGGTGGTGCTGAAGCCGCTCGACGGCATGGCGGGCCGATCCATCTTCCGTTCCGCCGGTAGCGATCCGAACCTCAACGTGATCCTCGAGACGCTGACAGCGGACGGCACCCGCTTCGCGCTGGCGCAGCGATACCTGCCGGAGATTGTCGCGGGTGACAAGCGCATCCTCGTCATCGACGGCAATGTCGTCCCGCACGCCCTGGCACGGGTGCCGCAGGGTCGCGATTTCCGCGGCAATATCGCGCGCGGCGGCGTCGCGCGCGCGCAGCCGCTGAGCGATCGGGATCGCTGGATCGCGGCCGAAGTCGGGCCGGAGCTGAAGAGACGCGGGCTGCTTCTGGTCGGTCTCGATGTGATCGGCGACTTCCTCACGGAGATCAACGTGACCAGCCCGACGGGCATCCGCGAACTCGATGCGCAATGCGGGATCGACATCGGCAGCGATGTGGTCGCCGCGATCGAGCGCGCTTGCGCGGAATCCACCGCGGACGCGCGGGACGGGATCGACTTCCCGGAATGACGAGGCGGGGATTCCATTGACCAAACCGGGCAGACCGGAGCCTCCACCGGTGCGTGGCAGCGGGGCGGGCCCGGGCACCGCCGCCGCGGA
>JBGTIG010000467.1:0-1959 GCA_041745755.1 Lysobacterales bacterium | reverse complement strand
CTCCGGCCTACCCAGCGTCGCGACGCGTGCCGCGAGGTAGGACCCGAACGCGTCCGCGTCCGGCTCGGGCCCGGCGCCGCCGTGCGGAAGGGTCAGGGATTCCAGCGCGCGAGCGGCTTCTTCGAGCCGCGCGCGCAATCGGGCTCTCAGTTGCTGGGCGGCGTCGCGGAGGAAGGTGGTGATGACGATGCCGTCGATGCGGGTATCGGTCTCCAGCAGCGCCCGCAACACCAGCATCACGATGGTGTAGGTCTTGCCGGTGCCGGCGCTCGCCTCGATCAACTGGCGCCCCTGCAGCGGGATGTCGCGCCATTCGCTGCCGGGATTCGCGCTCATCGAGAAGACTTCTTCCGTGCCGGTCCTGCGAAAACCGCGAGTGCATCGCGTGCCCAGGTTGCCGCCTCGACAAACTCGGCGCTGAACGCGCCGCGCTCGTCGAGAAGTGGCGCGCCGCGCGCCAGCAGTTCCCATTGCGAGTATTCGGCTTCGGCCCGGGCGTTCGCGTTGCCTCGCCATGTTTCGACGGCGCGCGCGGCCGCGGATACCTTCGGGGTGGAGGGGCCGAGCCAGGCGCTTGCGGTGCGCGGCGGCAGCAGCAAGGGTCGCCTCTGCGCCAGCCGGTAGCGCGCGATCACGTCTGCCACGAACAGAGTGAGCGCCGACTCATCGACCTGTTGCGGTTCGAGCCAGGCGCCCACTTTCGCGCCATCCGGAAGGGTCAGCGGGGGATGCAGCAGCAGCCTCGCCTCCGGCACTGCTGCAAGGCGCAGCACCGACCATTCGAACACCGCAGCGAGCGCGTGCCCGGCGCGTTGTTTCGGCTTCTCCGACCATGCGACCTTGCGCAGGGTAGCTGCGGCCGCAACGAATCCGTCGGCGCGCCCGCGCAACACGACATCGCCGAGCGCCAGCACCAGTTCCACTGTCGACGCCGGCTGGCCGATCAGCGGTGCAACACCGGCGGACTCGAGTTGCCTGGCGATCGCCGTGAGCGCGTCGCGCACCCTGGCGAACGCAAGATCTGCAACATCGCCCGGAGGCAGTAACCCGCTGTGTCGCCACGACGACGGCAGCACGTCGGGCAGCGCGCCGGTATTCCAGAAGGCAGAGGCCAGCGCCGCTTCCAGGGCCTTGCGACCGGGTCGCGTCAGCTGACGGTCGAGCGGCTCCCCGCTGGCGGCTTCGCCGCCGAGCCAGGGCTGTTCGAGTTCGAGCGTGTCTTTCAGGAAGGCCCGGCCGGGTTCGCGCAGCCAATCGAGCACCCGCCGCAACTCGAGGCTGCGGTCCGCCGGGCCTCGAGCCGCGTCCACCGGGAATGTCCCGCTCAGCGGCGCGTCGACGAAACGGAAAGTCTCCCCCCGCGCGTCGCTGCCGGCGAGCGCGGCCGCGGCATCGCGCTGGCGGATATCGAAGGCGGCGACGTCCGGCAGGCTGCCGTCGAACGCGCGTGGGTCGAAGGGTTGCAGGGGATGTTCGATCCGCCACGGTTGCGGCAGGGAATCGGCACGCGCGAGAAACGTCGTCGCAGCCGGGACGGTCGCGCTGCCGGCGCTCGCGAGAGCGCTCGCGTGCCGCGAAGTCGCGGTGTCGAGCCAGCCCATGAGCTGCGCGAGCGGAGCGGACGGCTCCAGCGCCTCGCTGGTCCGCGGATTGAAGCCCCAGTAGGAAAGATGCAACGTCTGGCGTGCGGACATCAGCGCCTCGAGGAACAGGTAACGATCCTCGTCGCGCTGGCTGCGGTCACCGCGCCGCCAATCACCCGGGGCCTGCATCAAGTCGATCCCCTGGCCGCGATCGACGCGCGGGAACTCACCCTCGTTGAGCCCGAGCACACACACCATGGTGAACGGCAGCGCGCGCGCCGGCACCATGCCGCATACGGTGATGCCGCCACCCAGGAAGGGCTGGGCGCTGCCGCCACCGGCGAGCGCAGTACGCAGGGCTTCGCGCACCGGAGCG
>JBGTIG010000466.1:0-3595 GCA_041745755.1 Lysobacterales bacterium | reverse complement strand
GCCCAGATCAGGGAAAAATACTTCACGACGCGGTCCTCCCCTTCCGGTTCAATGCGCGACCGGCGATTCGGCCAGCTCGCCCTTGTCGAGGTGGATGGTGTGGGTCGCGTATTCGGCGGCCTTGGGATCGTGCGTCACCATCACGATGGTCTTGCCGTGTTCCCGGTTGAGCAGCTGCAGGAGGCCAAGGATCTCTTCCGCCGAATGACGGTCGAGATCGCCGGTCGGTTCGTCGCAGATCAGCAGCGTCGGATCCGACACGATCGCGCGCGCGATGGCCACGCGCTGCTGCTGGCCGCCGGAGAGTTCCGACGGCCGGTGCCGGGCGCGATCCTTCAGACCCACCAGTTCCAGGGCGATCTCGGCATTGCGCTTGCGTTCGGCGCCGCCCAGGGGCGTCAGCAACAGCGGCAATTCGACGTTCTTCTGCGCGCTCAGCATCGGCATCAGGTTGTAGAACTGGAACACGAAGCCGACGTTGTTGCTGCGCCAGCGCGCGAGCTCGCCGGAACTCATGCGGTCGATGTGCTCGCCGCCGACTTCGATCGAGCCTCCGGAGGGTGAATCCAGTCCCCCGATGAGATTGAGCAGGGTGGTCTTGCCCGAGCCGCTCGGACCCATGAGGGCGATGAAATCGCCCTTCTCGATGTCGAGCTCGATGCCATGCAGCACCTGGATCGACTCGGGACCACGGGTGTAGGTCTTGGTCAGATCGCGCAGGGAAACGAGTGCGCTCATGCGGAAATCCTCATCGGGTAGGTTTGCGTGCGATACGAACTGGGGGAATTCGGCAGACTGCGGCTCCCGATCGGGGGTCCGGCATGCGGGCCTTGCGACCTGGCGGGAGACACGGGGGATGCGCGGTCATGCGGCGTCCTCATCCGCCTGCGTGACTTCGCTCACGCGCGCGCCGTCCGTGAGCGTCGCGGCAGGATCGAGCACGACCCGCTCGCCGGCGCGCAGTCCCGAGCGCACTTCGCGCAACTCTCCGAGCGTGCGCCCCAGCGAGACCGTGCGCAAGCGTGCGCGTCCTTCGTCCACCACGAAAACGACATCCGCATCGTCGCGATCCACCACGGCGGCGGCAGGCACGGCCACCAGGTCGACAGGTTTCGCGGCCGCCGGGTCCTGCGCTTCGGGGCGTTCGAGGAAACTCACCTTGACGCCCATCTCCGGCACGATGCGCGGGTCCTTCTGCAGGAGCGCGATGCGCACCTTGACCGTGGCCTTGCCGCGGTCCGCTGTCGGTACGATGGCAATTACCTCGGCGGGAATTTTCCAGTCGGGATACGCGTTGAGCACGGCCTCGACCGGCATTCGCGGCTGCACGCGGCCGATGTAGGCCTCGTTGACGTCCACCTGCACTTCCAGCGAGTCCATGTCGACCAGCGTGCCGATGCCGGTACGCGTGAAGCCCCCGCCGCCCGAAATCGGCGAGATGATCTCGCCCTCCTGTGCAGCCTTGGCGACGATTACGCCCGCGAACGGTGCGCGCACGATGGTGTTGTCGACACCGATGTCGGACAGCGCGAGGGAATCCGACGCAACTTCGACGTTTCGCTGCGCACTCTCGACCGCTGCACGGAGCGCGTCCCGCTCGGACTCGGTCGCGTCGAGCTGGGCTTGCGCGACGAGCTTGCGGTCCTTGAGTTCCTGCTGGCGCCGGAGCGACTTCTCGGCGAGCGCCAGTTGCACGCGCACCCGCACCACTTCGCTGCGGGCGGCGGCCAGCTGCGATTGGGACAGGTCCCGCTGCGCCTGCGCGTCGATCGGTTCCAGCCGCGCAAGCACCTGCCCCTTCTCGACGCGCTGGCCCTCCTCGATGAACACCGCCGAGACCTTGCCGGTGATCTTCGCCGACACCGTCGCCTGGCGTCGCGCGGTGACATAGCCGGTTGC
Organism: Lysobacterales bacterium; assembly: GCA_041745755.1. Lineage (GTDB taxonomy): Bacteria > Pseudomonadota > Gammaproteobacteria > Xanthomonadales > Ahniellaceae > JBBQNY01. The sequence continues at coordinate 1,696 of JBGTIG010000466.1, read as the reverse complement.
ATCGAGTACCGACGTCGCGCCGTTGCCGCTGGCCGAACTCGACGTCACCACGGGCGCGGTGCGAACCTCGATGGCGCGGCCAGCGGCGAACCACCAGACAAGGGCCGCCGTTATCGCAATGAAGGCCGCCAGCGCGGTGAGCCACAGCCAGATCCGCGCACGCTCGCGCGGCGGCGGAGTGGCAGCGCGATTGATGCGCAGTTCCTTGAGGAGATCGGCGGATTGGTTCATTGCGCGGGGGGTGTCGCCAGGAGCATGGGTACAAGTCTGACCGCAGCCGCGTTCCGCGTCACCCCGCCGATAGTCACTCTGCGCGCATGACACCCGTCATTCGACCAGGCCCCGCGCGGGTCCCCCGGGAACTGCCGTTGCCGCGCAATCCGCGGGCCGCCCCGGGCCATGGCAAAATTGCCGGCTTGCCCCACGTGGTTGAACGCCGATGTCGGAAATCTTCGCAATCGGGAAGCTGCCGTCCCCGACCGTTGCGGTCGCGGGCATGACGGCGCGGTTCCCGGTCCGTCGCATCTACTGCGTGGGGCGGAACTATGCCGAACACGCCCGCGAGATGGGCGCGCCGGTCGATCGCCAGCGTCCCACCTTTTTCATGAAGCCGGCCGATGCCGTGGTGGCGGACGGCGCGACGCTGCCGTTTCCGCCGGCGACGGAGAATCTGCATCACGAGGTGGAATGGGTGGTGGCGCTCGGCAGCGGCGGTGCGGACATCGCCGTGGCCGACGCCCTGGAGCACGTCTTCGGCTATGCCGTCGGCATCGACCTGACACGCCGCGACCTGCAGGCCGCGGCCAAGGCCGCCGGATTGCCCTGGGATACCGCCAAGGGCTTCGATCGCTCCGCGCCGCTCTCAGCCATCCATCGCGTGGAAGAAATCGGGCACCCCGCCCGCGGCGAACTCGCCCTGGCGGTCAACGGCGAGGTTCGACAGCGCGCGGACATCGCGGAAATGATCTTCGACGTGCCGGCGATACTGCATGAGCTGTCGAAACTGTTCGAGCTCAAGGCTGGCGATCTGGTGTTTACCGGAACCCCGCAGGGCGTCGGTCCGCTGGCGCGCGGCGATCACCTGCTTGCGACCTTCGGCGATGTGGCGCGGCTCGAGCTTCGCATCGAAGCCTGACCTCCACGTGTCGCAATCGTGGCACTGCTCGATTTCGATTTATCCGAAACACACCGCTAGACTCGACGGCATTCGCAACCGCAAAGGAAGCAGTTTCATGTCGATGATGAGCGAGTTCCGCGAGTTCGCGATGAAGGGCAACGTGCTCGATCTCGCCATCGGCGTGGTGATCGGCGCCGCGTTCGGCAAGATCGTCACCGCGCTGGTCGATGGGATCATCATGCCGCTCATCGGCATGGTGATCGGTGGTTTCGACCTGTCGGAGGCGGCGGTGGTACTGAAAGCCGGGCAGTTCGACGCCGCTGGCAGGGAGATCGCCGCGCCGGTGCTGCTCAAGTACGGTCTCTTCCTGCAGAACACGCTCGACTTCATCATCATCGCATTCGCCATCTTCATGGTGGTCAAGGCGGTCAATCGCCTGCGGCGCAAGCAGGAGGAGTCGCCGTCGGCAGACGACCCTGCGCCTGCGGCTGACGTCGCGCTGCTGACGGAGATTCGTGACCTGCTGCGCGTCCGCGCGCCGTGACAGGCAAGCCGGCGGCGCCGGGCCGACGCGGCGAC
>JBGTIG010000465.1:0-3578 GCA_041745755.1 Lysobacterales bacterium | reverse complement strand
ATCGCGCAACAGGTGATCCGCAGCATGGCCGAGGCGGTCACCGTGACCGATCTGTCGTTCCGGTTCGTGTCGGTCAATCCGGCATTCACCCGCATGATGGGCTACAGCGAGGACGAGGTGCTGGGCCAGGACGCCGCGATCTTGAACGCCGAGCAGCACGAGTTCCATTTCTACGAAACCATTCGCGCCGCGGCGGTCGAACACGGCCGCTGGAGCGGCGAAGTCTGGCAACGTACCAAGCAGGGCGAAGAAGTGCTGTGCGCGCTGGAAGTCAGCGAAGTGCGCAATGCGGACGGGCATCGCACGCATTTCGTCGGCGTGGTCGCCGACATCACCGAACGCAAGCGGGTCGAGGAGGAACTGCGCTACCTCGCCAATTACGATGGACTGACGGGTTTGCCGAACCGCGCGCTGCTCGGCGAGCGCCTGGCGCACGCGTTGATCCGTTCGCGCCGCAACGGGCAGCGAGTGGCGGTTCTGTTCCTCGATCTCGACCGTTTCAAGTACATCAACGATTCGCTGGGGCACAACGCCGGCGACCGCCTGCTCAAGGCCGTAGGCGCGCGACTTCGGGCCACGGTGCCGGAGACGGCCACGGTGGCGCGCCTTGGCGGCGACGAGTTCACCGTGGTGCTCGAAGGGCTGCGCGAGATTCGTGAGGCGGAAACCATCGCCCAGCGCGTCGTCGAAGCCTTCGCCATGCCGCTGGTGATCGACGCGCGTACGGAATTCGTGATCTCGCCGTCGATCGGCATCAGCGTCTCGCCCGAACACGGCATGGTGCCGACCGATCTGCTGAAGTACGCGGATGCCGCCATGTACCAGGCCAAGGAACGCGGCCGCAATACCTTCCTGCTCTACAGCGACGCGATGGAAGCGCGCAACAAGCTCCGCGGCGAGTTGTCCGGTCGCCTGCAGAAGGCGCTCGAGAATGGCGAGATGAGGCTCATGTACCAGCCCCGGATGTCGCTCGACGATGGCCGCATCACCGGTGTCGAGGCGCTGCTGCGCTGGCACAACGAAGCGCTCGGCGAGATCGGGCCGGCTATCTTCATTCCGCTGGCCGAGGAGACCGGCCTCATCGTCGCGATCGGCGAGTGGGTGCTGCACGAAGCGGTCCGGCAGTTGCAGGCGTGGTCGCTGGCGGGTGTCCACGTCCCCAACATGGCGGTGAACATCTCCATGCTGCAGCTGTTCCGCGGCGATCTCATCACGCGCATCTCCGAGGCGCTGCACGCCGGCCAGATCAAGGGACATCGCCTCGAACTCGAGCTGACGGAGAGCATCCTCATGGCGAACCCCGATCACGCGATCGAATCCCTGACGCAGATCAAGGCGCTCGGCGTGCGCGTGGCCGTGGACGACTTCGGCACGGGCTATTCGTCGCTGGCGTATCTCAAGCGTCTGCCGATCGACGCGGTGAAGATCGACCAGGCCTTCGTCGGCGACATCCACACCGACCCCGACGACCGGGCCATCACCGACACCATCATCATCATGGCGCACTCGCTCGGGCTGATAGTCGTCGCGGAGGGAGTGGAAACCCAGGAGCAGATGGATTACCTGCGGGAGCGCGGCTGCGACGAAGCGCAGGGGTTCCTGGTGAGTCATCCGCTGGAGGCGGCGGAGTGCCTCGAGTACCTGCGCAACAATCGCATGACGATGGACATCGCATAGCGACGTCCGACCGTCGTTCAGCGCTGCCACCAAGCATTGGATGCATCTACGCGATCCTTCACCCCGGCGGTTGCGGCTCGCCACCGCGGCCGGGAGACGCGGCCGCTTTGCGGCGTCCCCGCCGGGAACTGTTCAGACCTTCCGAGAAGGCGGGGCCGGGGCGACACCTCACCTCGCCGGCCCGGCGCCGAACGCAGCCGCAGGGAGCCGATCTCCTCACCAGAAGGCTTGCGCGCCCTCGCCGTCCGCATTTCTCGCCAGCGAGCGTTGACCGGGGGGAGGCCATCCCCTACCTTGCGGCGCATGACCGAATCGGCACCGACGGCGCGTGAGATCGAGGAAATCGGCCGCAAGGTCGACCAGTTGACGGCGCTCGCGCTGCGCCTGCTCGACGAGAATCGCAGTCTGCGCGCCAGCCAGGAGTCGCTGCTGACGGAGCGGGCCGGTCTGGTCGCGCGGAACGAGCAGACCCGCTCCCGTGTGGAGGCGATGATCAACCGCCTGAAGTCGCTGGAGCAGAACGGATGAGCAAGTCGCCCACCACGGGATCCGCTCAGTCCGAAGCAAACTCGCAAGCGGTCAACTTGAACATCCTCGATCGCGAGTATCTGGTTGCCTGCGCGCCGCACGAGAAGGGTTCGCTGCTGCTGGCGGCCGCATTGCTGGACGGCCGCATGCGCGAACTGCGCGCGCAGTCGCGCGGCTCGAATGCCGAAAGGGTGGCCGTGATGGCGGCGCTGACGCTCGCCCACGAGGTCGGGGAACTGTCGACGCACGCGCGTGTGTCTGACGGCAGCCTGAGCGAACGGATCGCCGCCCTCAACCGAAAGCTTGATGGCGCGCTCGCGCATTTCATACAATGACGGCAGGCACTCGTCTGCCGTGTTCGACAGTCCGTGTTTTCATTTGCCTTGACCCTAAATAGTGGTACCGGGTCGGCGACATCGAAGCTGGCGTGCAAGTCCGTCACGAGCGGAAAGCCCGACGCTTCGCGAGCCCTCCCACCTGATCCCTTCGGATCAAGGTCGTTACGCGGACATCGACACGGCGGAAGTGCCGCTTGGAGCGACCGGATTCCCGGGCGCGGCGACGCATGCCCACCCGGCGGAGCGTTTCCGCGGTGGATGAATCGCGGGCCGCGCAGCGCCGTCAACTCCGCGCCCGGCGAAGCTCCCTCGGTGCCCGTGACCGGATGGCCGCCTCGACCTTCGTTGCAGGTCGCCTCGAATCGATCGACGCCTATCGAAACGCACGCACCATCGCCGGATACTGGGCGGTAGGCGGAGAGTTGCCGCTGCTGGCGGTGGTCGCGGCGATCGGTCGCGATCCGCGCCGACTCTTTTATCTTCCGCGCATCGCGATTGCCGCGGCCGGGGAACCCGAATGGCTGGAATTCGCGCCGTGGCGCTCGGGAGATCCCGTGACGCTGAACCGTTTCGGCATACCGGAGCCGGAAGCGGGCGGCCTGGCAGCTGCATCAGCGCTCGATGTGGTGCTGGTTCCGTTGCTCGGCTTCGACCGGCGTGGTCACCGGCTGGGCAGCGGCGGCGGATTCTACGATCGCAGTTTCGGCTTTCGGCAGTCGCAACCCGCGCCGCCCTTGCTGATCGGCGTCGCGTTCGCGTGCCAGGAACTCGAGGCCATCGAACCCGAGCCCTGGGATGTCGACCTGGATTGGGTGGTCACCGAGGGCGGGGTAATGGAGTGTCGGAGCACGGCGACGTGATGACACTGCTGGCATTTGCGCCAGGACGGGCTCAGGGCGTTCGGGCATGTGGGAAACATGAGGGGCAGTAAGTGCGCCAGGACGGGCTCAGGGCGTTCGGGCATGTGGGAAACATGAGGGGCAGTAAGTGCGCCAGGACGGGTTCAGGTCATCCGGGTTGATGGGCAAGATGGGG
>JBGTIG010000464.1:0-2387 GCA_041745755.1 Lysobacterales bacterium | reverse complement strand
GTTCGCCAGCATGACGCGGCCGCCGTGCGCTTCGGAGATTTCGCGCACCAGCGCGAGGCCGAGTCCCGTGCCGCTGCGCTTGGTCGAGTAGAAGGGCACCAGCGCGTTCGCGAGCACCGCGTCCGACATGCCGGGACCGCGATCGCTGACGCGCACCGCCCAGTGGCGATTGGCGCGCACGACGGTGACGCGAATATCGCCGGGCTCCGAGCCGGATTCGTGCGCGTTCTTGAGCAGGTTGATCAGCGCCTGCGCGATCTGCGCCGCGTCGATCTGCGCAGGCTGCTCGGGCAATCCATCCGGCGTAGCGAAGTCGTAGTGCGCGCGCACGCCGTCGAGCAGGGTCGACCAAGACACCGGTTCCAGCGTTGGCGACGGCAGCTTTGCAACGCTGGCGTAACCCCGGATGAAACCGTGCAGGTGCCGACCGCGCTCCTCGATCGTCGCGAAGATGTGGCCCAGTCGGTCGTACTCGCCCCGCCGCACGAGCTCGGCGCCGGAGTGCGCCAGCGAGGTGACCGGCGCCAGCGAATTGTTGAGTTCGTGGCTGATGACGCGGATGACCTTCTTCCACGTGGCGACTTCCTGCCGACTGAGTTCGGCGGTGAGGCGCTTGAAGAGCAGCAATGTGTGCGGCCGCGTGTTGAGGCGGAACTCGCGTCGCGCCACGTGGTACGTCTCTTGCTGGCCGCGCTGGTCAAACGAGAAGAGGCGGTCGCGATGATCGCCAAGCGCTTCGCGCAGGCTGGGCGGTCCGCGCTCCAGGATTTCCGCCAGCCGTTGCCCTTCCAGCTTGCGGCCGTCATTGAACAGCTGCCGCGCCGCGACGTTGGCGTAGACGATGGCGCCGCGCGGTTCGGTGAGCAGCAGGGCGACCGGCGTGTTCTGCACCACCGTGTCGAGCAGCAGCTCTCGCTGGAACAGCGCCTGGCGTTCTCCGCGCAGCACGTCGCCGAGCTCGTTGTGCGCGGCGACCAGCTCGTCGAGTTCATCGAAGCGCTTCCGGGCGAGACTGAAGCTGAAGTCACCGTCGCGGAAGCTGGCGACACCCGCGGACAGTGCGCGGTACAGCGAAACCTGCGCGCCGATCGCGCGCCGCGTCGCGGCCCACAGTGCCGGCAACGCGATCGCCAATGCGAGTGTCGCGCCGAACAGGGCCGACTCGGCCACGTGCGCCAACCAGAACGCCAGTGCAGTCGTCGCCACGACGAAGGCGCTGCCGCCGAGGGCGAGCTTTCCCGCCAGCGAGAATCGCGTCCAGGCAGGCCGTTTCATGGGCTCGAGATCGTACCTGTCGCGCAGCGATGGCAACGAGGCAAGCATCTCCTGATGTGGGAGCGACCCTGGTCGCGATCGCGGACCCGGGGACCGGCGCAAGTGTTCGAGTCTGCGGTCGCGACCGGGGTCGCTCCTACAGGAACAGATCCGGCTGGCCACACGGCGCAACGCATCAGCGCGCGATCCCGAGCTTGTCCATGCGGCGATAGAGCGCCTGGCGACTCAAGCCGAGTTCGCTCGCGGCCTGCGCGATCACCCCGCCGTGACGGCGAATCGCCGATTCGATCGCCACGGCGTCGGGTTCCTCCTCGGCAACCGCTGCAGCGTGGCGGTGCGCCTCTCCAAGGCCGAGCGCATCCGCCTCGACCACCACGCTGCCGCCGAGCAGCGTGGCGCGCTGGATCGCGTTCTTGAGCTCGCGGACATTGCCGGGCCAGGCGTGTGCCAGGAGACGCGCACGCGCCGCGTCGCTCAAGGTGCGACCCTCCCCGAGGAAATGTTCGGCCAGCGGCAGGATGTCGTCACGTCGTTCGATGAGCGGCGGCACCTTGATCTCTATGAGGTTCAACCGGTAGTACAGGTCCTCGCGAAAGTGCCCGCTGCGGATGAGCGCCGGCAGGTCGGCGTTGGTGGCGCTGATGATGCGAACCCGGACCTGCCGTTCGCGATTGCCACCGAGGCGCTCGAAGCGTCCGGTCTCGAGCACGCGCAGGAGCTTCATCTGGCCCGTCGCCGGCAGGTTCGCGATCTCGTCGAGGAACAGCGTGCCGCCGTCGGCCGCGGCGAACTTTCCTTCCCGCGCGCGAGTCGCGCCCGTGTACGCGCCGACCTCGGCGCCGAACAGTTCGGCTTCAATGAGTTCGGTCGGCAGCGCGCCGCAATTGAGCACCACGAACGGACCGTCGCGCACCGACGAGTTCGCCTGGACGATCTCCGCGAAACGTTCCTTGCCGGCGCCGTTGGGACCGGTGATGAGCACCGGCACGTCCGCGCGTGCGACCTGGCAGGCAAGTCGCACCGCACGTTCCGTCGCCGCCGCGGCAAACACCAGGCCGCGCAGGTCGAACGCTTCGCGCAGCTCGCGGTTGGCGCGGCGCTGCGCGAGCGTC
>JBGTIG010000463.1:0-5706 GCA_041745755.1 Lysobacterales bacterium | reverse complement strand
GACGCTTGAGCGTTTTCGTCGAGTTAATCGATGCGAGCCGCCGCACCGGCGCTGAGGTGAGCATCGATCGCGCGGATCATCTCGGCCTCCGCCTGCATTACTTGGAGCTGGTCCGTGTCCTTCCACTTCGCAACGCGTTGTCGCATGGCGCGTACGCACACCCCAGATTCCTGCGCCTGTACTTTGATTGCCTCGGCCTCTCCAACCGCTTCGACGCGATCAAGGTAGCGAAGCACGCTGCGGACAGCCGCACCTTGCTTTGAACGCTCTGAAACACCGCGCCCCTGCTTTCGTAGTAGGCCAAGTTTCCGCAACATGTGTGTAGCGCGGTCGATTGAACTACCACTATCGCCTAACAGCAGTTCCAGCGCCGCGGCGATAGCGTCCTCATCCTCTCGCGCAGGGCGCTCGCCCTCTTTCACCGCTAAACAAAACCGTGCTACTCGTTGGGAGCCTTCGCTGCAATGGTTGAACCATCCGTGAGCTTCCATTCTGAGGTTACGATACGCGCGAGTCGCTCGCATCGGCTTCTCCGCTCGCCAAGCGTGAGCCTTCTTTCCGGCTTCCGAAGTCGGGGTCCACTTGGCCATCGATTGCGCTCCGTTGCGCCCCGTGGTTGCACCGCGCGGGCGGGGATGGGTAACCCGACTTTCTCCCGTCGGACTAGACGCGGCAATTCGTCTAACCTGCACTCCATTCCAACGGAGCCACCTTCGCATCAGCCTTCAACGTGTCCAGATGATCAGCCCATTGCTGCATCATTTCGCAGCGTTCCGGCAGATGCGCGGTTCGGTTGTAAGCCTTGCCATTCGGGTCGCGTACTCTGTGCGCCAATTGGTGTTCGATGTAGTCGGTACGGACATGCAGCACTTCGTCCAGAACGGTGCGCGCCATCGCTCTAAAGCCGTGTCCGCTCATCGCGGCCTTGTCATATCCCATGCCGCGCAACGCAGACAGCACCGCGTTGTCGCTCATAGGGCGTCCGCCGCCTCGCGCGCTGGGGAACACGTAGCGGCCTTGGCCGGTGAGCGCGTGGAGTTCGCGCAAGGTTGCGACCGCTTGAGTTGCCAGTGGGACCAAGTGCTTCGCTCGCGTCTTCATTCGTTCACCAGGAATGTTCCAAACGCCGACACTGAGGTCGAACTCGCTCCATTCGGCCCGCCGCAATTCGCCGGGACGCACAAACAAGAGCGGCGCCAGCTTCAACGCGCACCGGGTGACAAGCGAACCGCGATACGAGTCGATCGCGCGCAGAAGTCCACCAATGCCATGCGCGTCCACAATCGCTGCATGATGGGTTGGCTTGACCCGGGGGAGTGCACCCTTTAGGTGTGCGGCTACGTTCTGCGTTGCGCGTCCGGTAGCGACGGCATACCGAAGCACCTGCCCGCAGTTCTGCAGGATGCGATGCGCCGATTCGACTGCGCCGCGTTTTTCGACTCGCCTTAGACACGTGAGAATGTCGGGCGCCGTGATGTCGGCTACCGCCCGCGTGCCAAGCCACGGGAACAGGTCGTTCTCCAGCCGCAACAGGATTCGGCTGGTATGCGTAGGTGCCCAAGACGCTGCTTGTTTGCCCAGCCATTCGCGCGCGACGACCTCGAAAGTGTTGGCGTCGCGCATAGCGCCGGCGGCTTTTGCCGCCTTGCGGTGTTCGCTTGGGTCGACACTGGCGGCCACCTGCTTACGGGCGTTGTCTCGAGCTGCCCTCGCGTCTCCAAGCCCGACCTCCGGATAGGTTCCGAGGCTCAGCAGTTTCTCTTTGCCTCCGAAGCGGTACTTGAAACGCCACCAGCGCCCACCGGTGGGTTGCAACAAAAGGTATAGCCCCTGGCTGTCGAACAGTTTGTACGACTTGGGGGCTGGCTTGGCACGGCGTAACTGCGCATCTGAGAGAGGCATTGGGGGTAACTCAAATCAGTAACATTGCGTTACCCCTAACGTTACCCCCGGTTCACCCCGGATTGCAACGGACCAGTCTGGCCGTCATCGGACATAAAAAAAGGCCGAAAACCTTGATGTAACTCAGGTTTCCGGCCTTCTTTGGATTGCGTGACACGGTGAATTGGTGGAGGCGGCGGGAATCGAACCCGCGTCCGAGAGTGCTCCATCCCCAGATCTACATGCTTAGCGCGCCGTTTGATCTCATCTGACGGAAACACGACGCGCGAAGCGCTCCGCCAGACCAGTTCGTTGGGTTTTAGCTGCTGACCGACAAACCGCAATCAGCTCGCGATCCCGTGTAAATGACCGAAGGCTCACCTGCACGGGCACGGGTGGCAATCGGGTCACGCGGCCTTAGGCCGCGAGAGCGTAGACGTCGTCGTTGGCGTCTGAGTTTTTGCTGCTGGATTAACGAGGAAAGCTGCCCCCTCGGCATGCACCAAGTGATTTCACGCCCCCCGTCGAAGCCGATCGCCCCCGGGTGACACTTGTCACGCGATCAGTATAGGGCCGACCCGCCGGGTCACAACCCTCGGAGCGTGCCCGTTCATGGTTTGACAGGCTCGCCAAAGGGCGTCGAATCGGAGACCGGCCCGTCATCCGGCGTTGCGCGCCACCTTCTCCCCGCTGGAGCCGGGAGCACGCAGAATCTGCGTGGGAATGGAACCGGGGTTCACCCGACGCGGTTGTGCGAACGCAGGGCGCGCTGCCTGTCGCGCTGCCAGTCGCGATCGCGCTCCGCGTCGCGCTTGTCGTGTTCCTGTTTGCCCTTGGCGAGACCGAGTTCGAGCTTTACCCGATTTTTCGACCAGTACATCGCGGTCGGCACCAGCGTGTAACCCTTGCGCTCGACCGCGCCAATCAGCACATCGATCTCGTGACGGTTGAGGAGCAGCTTGCGCGTGCGCCTGGCTTCCGGCACCACATGGGTGGAAGCCGAGAGCAGTGGCGCAATCTGCGCGCCGAAGAGAAAAATCTCGCCGTTCTTCACCACCGCATAGGCGTCCGTGAGCTGGCCCTTGCCCGCGCGCAGGCTCTTGATCTCCCAGCCCTGCAGCACCATCCCCGCCTCGAAGCGCTGGTCGATGTGGTATTCGTGGCGTGCGCGCTTGTTGAGCGCGATGGTGCCGCCGGTCTTGCGTTCCTGGTCCTGCTTCTTGCTCATCGTTCCTGCCGATTGTCTGCAATCCGGTCCGTCGACCGGCGTGATGCCGCGCCTGGCGCACGCCCGGCGCAATAGAATCGCTCGTTTCCGCCAGGGCGAGCAGGCGCTTGAGTCGAATCCACCGGCAGGCCCTGGTGAAGCAGTCGGACGCGCGGATGTTTGCGCTGGTGCACGACATTGCAGACTACCCGAAGCATTTCGACTGGTGCGAGAATGCCTGCGTGCTCGAGGAATCCGGCCGGGCACTGACGGGCCGGCTCGATGTGCTGCTCAACGGTATCCCGTTTTCCTTCACCACGCGCAACACCTTTTCCGCCCCGTCCCGCATACAACTCGAGCTGGTCGAGGGTCCCTTGCGCAAACTGCGCGGACAATGGCGTTTCGTCGCGCTCGATCCCTCCGCCTGTCGGGTCGAGCTCGACCTCGAGTTCGCCTTCGCGGGCAGTCTGGTTGGATCCGCGCTGGCGCTCGGTTTCAGTGGCTTCGCCAACCGCCTGGTGGAGGATTTCGTCAGAGCGGCCAGGGTGTCGGCGTGAAACCGGCGGAATCCGGAACCGGCGGGCGCGAACCCGGCGGGCTCCCGATCACGGTGGAGCTGGTCGCCGCGCAACCGGGTGCGTCCACCGTGCTGCGGTTGCCGCTGCCTCAGGGCGCCTGCGTGATCGACGCTCTGCAGGCCGGTGCGGTTCAACTCGGAATCGAGGATCCAGCCGACTGCGCGGGCCGGGTCGGGATTTTCGGGTCCCTGTGCAAACTCGATCGAGTGCTGCGCGACGGTGATCGCGTCGAGCTCTACCGGAGTCTTGCGCTGGATGCCAAGTCCGCACGCCGGTTGCGTGCCGGGCGGGCGGCCGAAAAGCGGCGCGGACCCGGAGGCTGAATGCGGCGTCGACGCCTGCGGGTCAACGCGCCGGCCGCGCCTTGCCCGTGTCCGGTGTCTCCTCGTCGGTGCCGGCTCCCGCCTTGCGCAGACGGCGGGTCTCGCTCAGCAGTTGCGCGTCCTGGTCGGAGAGGTAATCACCCTCGATGGTCTTGAGCACGTCACCCTCGAACCTGAGACTCAAGGTCTTGACCGTCGCGGGTCGACCACGGCGGCTGACGCTGGTGGTGTAGTCCCACTGATCGTGATCGAACGGGCTGACGATGGAAGGCGTCCCGAGCAGCAGCGACACCTGCCGCTTGTTCATGCCGACCTCGACTTCCGCGACACGATCCGCGTCCAGAAGATTGCCCTGGGGCACCGTCACCTTGTAGACGACACCGCAACCGCACACAGGCAGAATCAGCAAGGCGAGGGCCAGAAAGCGCCACAGCATGGATCGGGATTCCCGAGGTGAGAAGGGCGCGGATGATACACTAGCGACGCGTCTGGACCTCGACGCCAGCGCGGCATGCCAGGCATGTCCACGTACGCCATGGAGACGCCGCAGTGGAATCGCAGGACCTGCGCAAAGCCGGGCTCAAGGTCACATTGCCACGCATGCGCATCCTCGAGATTCTCGAGAATGCCGGCGATTTGCACCTCTCCGCGGAAGACATCTACCGGAAGTTGCTGGAGCACGAAGACGACATCGGGCTGGCGACCGTGTACCGCGTGCTGACCCAGTTCGAAGCCGCGGGACTGGTGCTGAAGCACAATTTCGAAGGTGGTCAGGCGGTGTTCGAGATCGACCGTGGCAAACACCACGATCACATGGTGGACCTCGACACGGGTCGCGTCATCGAGTTCACCAGCGAAGAAATCGAACGGCTGCAGCGCGAAGTCGCCGCCCGGCACGGATACGAGATCGAGGAGCATAGTCTGGTGCTGTACGTCCGCGCGAGGCGAAAGTCCCGCTGAACCTTGAGCTTCCTCAGGACTGCGAACGGCGCGCCGGAACGCGGCGGAGCATCTGGCGTGCGTGTGCAAGCGACTCGGCTCCCACCGACAGGCCGCCGAGCATGCGAGCGATCTCGGCTTCGCGTGCCTTCGGGTCAAGCGACTCGATCGAGGCCATGGTCGCGTTGGCGTGCGTCGACTTCGCCGCCACGAACTGGTGATCGGCCTGCGCCGCAACCTGCGGCAGGTGGGTGACGCAAAGCACCTGCGAGCGGGCCGCGAGCTCGTGCAGCTGGCGGCCGACGATCTCGGCCACGGCGCCCCCGATGCCCGTGTCCACCTCGTCGAACACCAGCGTGGGAGCCGGCCGCTGACCCTTGGCCGCGACCTGCAACGCGAGACTCACACGCGACAACTCGCCTCCGGACGCGACCTTTCGCAGCGGGCGAAGGGGTTGCCCGGCATTCGCGCTGACTTCCAGCTCGATGCTGTCCGCGCCGCTCTCGGAGGGCGCCCGTTCAAGATCGGTATCCAGGACGATCTCGAATCGTCCGGTCGCCATGCCAAGCGATGACATCAGCTCCTGAGTGTTGGCGGCGAGCCGCGCGGCCGCCACGCGCCGGGAATCGCCCAGTCGGGAAGCGGCCTCTCGCCATCCGGCCAACGCGAGTTCCTGCGATGCGCGGACCCGCTCGAGGGCGCCTTCCGCGTCCCGCAGGGAGTCGCAGCGCGAGCGGATCGCCTCGCGCACTTCAGCCAGCGCCTCCGGCGTCACGCG
>JBGTIG010000462.1:0-2225 GCA_041745755.1 Lysobacterales bacterium | reverse complement strand
CGCGCTCAATCCCGCCGACGCGGCGTCGCTCGGTCTCGCGGACGGTGCAGTGGTTGTAGCGGCGCAGGACAGCGCGCGATGCGAGTTGCCGCTCGCGATCGACTCGCGGGTCGCGCTCGGCGCGGCGTGGATTCCGGCGGTTTTCGCGGAAACCGCGATGCTCGAGGGCACGGGCTCGCATGTGACGATCACCGCCGTCGGTGGCGCCGGGTCATGATCGATCGCGCACTGACATGGATCGACGGCGTTTCGCGGGCGTATCCCGACACGTGGACCGTGGCCACGATGCTCGCCGGCATCGTGGCGATCGCCGTGCCCCTGATCCTCACGGTCGCGTTCTATACCTACTTCGAGCGCAAGGTCATCGGCTTCATGCAGGTGCGGCTCGGGCCGAACCAGGTCGGGCCGCTCGGCCTGCTGCAGCCGTTCGCCGACGTGTTCAAGATGCTGTTCAAGGAAATCGTGGTGCCGGCCAACGCCAACCGGTTCCTGTATTACCTGGCGCCCGTGCTGGTGATGGCGCCGGCGTTCGCGGCCTGGGCGGTGGTGCCGTTCGACGACGGCGTGGTGCTCGCGGACCTCAACGTGGGCATTCTGTACCTGCTCGCGATGACCTCGATGAGCGTCTACGGCGTGATCCTCGCGGGCTGGGCCTCCAACTCCAAGTACGCGTTCCTCGGCGCGATGCGGTCGGCCGCCCAGGTCGTCAGCTACGAGATTGCGATGGGTTTTGCGCTGCTCGGCGTGCTGATCCTGTCGAGTTCGCTCAATCTTTCCGACATCGTGCGTGCGCAGGCAGGCAACGCAGGTCTGCTGGAATGGTTCTGGCTGCCGCTGCTGCCGCTTGCGCTGGTGTATTTCATCTCGGGTCTGGCGGAAACCAATCGCGCGCCGTTCGACGTTGCCGAGGGCGAATCCGAGATCGTGGCAGGCTTTCATGTCGAGTACGGCGGCGCCGCGTTCGCGGTGTTCTTCCTTGCCGAGTACGCGAACATGATCCTGATCTCGTTCCTGACGGCGATCCTGTTCTTCGGCGGCTGGCTCAGCCCGCTGCAGGGTCTCATCGACGCCGAGGGCCCGTTCTGGATCCGCTGGGTGTGGGAGGGCGGCTGGCCGTGGCTGTTCGTCAAGGCCATGTTCTTCATGTTCGCGTTCCTCTGGGTTCGCGCGACGTTTCCGCGCTTTCGCTACGACCAGATCATGCGGCTGGGCTGGAAGGTCTTCATCCCCGTCACGCTGGCGTGGGTCTCGGTGGCGGCGTGTTTCAAGTACTGGCGCGTCGTGGTGTCGGGCGCATGAAACGCATCGTCGATTTCATCCGGAGCCTCATGCTCATCGAGCTCGTGCAGGGTCTGACCCTGACCAGCAAGTACTTCGTGCGGCCGAAGTACACCATGCGGTACCCCATGGAGAAGATTCCGCAGTCGGGCAGGTTCCGCGGCCTGCATGCGCTTCGCCGCTACCCGAATGGCGAGGAACGCTGCATCGCCTGCAAGCTCTGCGAGGCCGTGTGTCCCGCGCTCGCGATCACCATTGATTCCGAGCGGCGCGAGGACGGCACGCGGCGGACGACGCGCTACGACATCGATCTCTTCAAGTGCATCTACTGCGGGTTCTGCGAGGAGAGCTGCCCGGTGGATTCGATCGTGGAGACGCACATCCACGAGTATCACTTCGAGAACCGGGGCGAGAACATCGTGACCAAGCAGCAGTTGCTGGCCATCGGCGACCGCTTCGAGGCGCAGATCGCGGAGGCGCGCGCGTTCGACGCGCCGTTCCGATGAAGCCGGCGCCCGACCATTGCCTACTCTCTCCACGTGGCATCCCGGAGAGGGAAAACCTCCCCGGCGAGTTTCCATGACGCTTGAGGCCATCCTGTTCTACGCATTCGGGAGCGTGACCGTGGCCGCCGCGCTCGGCGTCATCCTCGTGCGCAACTCGGTGCACGCGGTGTTGCTGCTGGTGCTGACCTTTTTCAGCGCCGCCTGCCTCTGGCTGCTGCTGCGCGCGGAGTTCCTCGCCGTCACGCTGGTACTCGTCTACGTGGGCGCAGTGATGGTGCTGTTCCTGTTCGTGGTGATGATGCTGGACGTCAAGTACGAGTCGCTGCGCGCCGGCTTCCTGCGGTTCGTCCCGCTGGCGCTGGTGGTTGCTGGCGTCATGGCATTCGAGCTCATCGCGGTGCTGGGTGCGCGTGCGCACATGGCCCGGAGCGCGCCGGCGGC
>JBGTIG010000461.1:0-8910 GCA_041745755.1 Lysobacterales bacterium | reverse complement strand
GATCTGCGAAAGTCGCCGCAGCGGGAAGCCCTTGCGGGCGCGAAGTCGAGGCATCGAGGTTCTCCGCGGCGATCGCCCCGGTGATGCCGCGCGCCTGGACAGGTCTGGTGTTGGCGCTGGTGGTCGTCGGTTGGTGGTATTCGGATTTGTCGCCGCGGGTTCCTGCGTTGCCCGCGCCCGCAGCGGGGCAGCCCCTTCCCCCGTGCAGGGTGCCCATCGGCGCTGCACCCGGGCAGGCGCCTTTGCAGATCGATGCTCCGCGGGGTCTGTCGCCTTTCAGGCTAGACGTCGCCGCGCTGACCCCGCTCGCGGGAATTTCGATCGACGCGCGCGTGCTCTCCCGGCAGGACTATCGATTCGGTGCCGACGCGGAACTTTCGCCGACCGACCTCGCGCTCGGCTGGCAGGACATGTCCCGCGATTCAGTACTGGAGCGTCTTTCCATCACGCAGTCCGGGCGCTGGTATCACTATCGATGGCAGGAAGATCCGCCGCTCGATCCAAAAACCATCGCGACGCAGAGCGCGAACATGCACCTGATCCCCTCGGATCCACTGGTGGCGCGGGCCCTGGCCCGGGTGCAGGTCAGCGAACGGGTCCGCATTGTCGGTTGGCTGGTCGAGGCCAGGTACACCGACGGCGGCACGTGGAGAAGTTCCACGACTCGCGGAGACACCGGAAGCGGTGCCTGCGAGCTGATCTACGTCTGCTCGCTGACCACCACGCCGTGAACCCACTTCACCGAAACGACCCCGACGCCGCGCGGCGGGGTCATCGCGAATGGAGGCTCGATCAGGGAACGCTGCAGACTCCCGTACCCGCGATGCCGCAATAGCCGTCGGGATTCTTCTCGAGGTATTGCTGGTGTTCGTCCTCGGCAAAATAGAACGTCGGCTGGGGCGCCACGATTTCGGTGGTGATCGCGGGAAATCCCGCCGCGCGCAGCCGCTCGTTGAAGATATCGCGGCTGCGCTCCGCCGCTTCGTGCTGTTCACCCGGATCGCAATAGATCGCCGAACGGTATTGCGTGCCCTGGTCGTTGCCCTGGCGCATGCCCTGGGTCGGATCGTGGTTGTCCCAGAACGTCGCCAGCAGCGTCTGGAAGTCGACCCTGGCGGGATCGAACGTCACCCGCACCATCTCGGCGTGACCCGTCTGCCCCGAGCAGACCTCGCGATAGGACGGATTGGGAGAGATGCCGCCCGCATAGCCGACGGCCGTGCTGTGTACGCCGGGTACCTGCCAGAACTTGCGCTCGGCGCCCCAGAAGCAACCCATTCCGAACTGCACCTGCGACAGTCCCGCGAACGCATCGCGCAACGGCGTCCCCAGGACAGCGTGGCGGTTGACCTTGAGCGGCATGGGTGAGTCGCGACCGGGCAGCGCCTGCGCCACGTTCGGCAGCCTCTGCTTGAATGCACCAATGCCGAGCATCTCGATCTCCGTGGGGTGGATGGTCCAGGTGCGCAGGAAATGCGGCCACTGACCCCGACTTCAATTGGTCGACGCGCAAGTCTTTGCGGTGGATTCCGCTCGGGGTGGGACCCCTCGACGGGCGCGAGGTCGCTGCGGACGGAAAGGTCCTGTCCGGAATTCTCCTACACGCCCCGACCCGGGATCGCCGGCAGCGGGATGGCCTCGACCTCCCCTTCGTCCGCGTCCTCGAGCGCATGCTGACCCAGCGCGAGTCCCGCCACGATCGACTCGGCTTCCTCGCCGGCGCCGTCGGGAACCTGCACGCGAATCAGTCCCTGCATCGGGAGTTCACCCATCGCACCCGCGAGATGCGCTCCGGCCACGAAGGCGGGAATGCCCACGTCCTCAAGCGCGTGCTTGACCAGCATGGCGTCGATGATGTGCTCGGCTTCATAGATCGTGCGCATGGAACCTCCACTCGGGCAAGAGCTTACCGCCGCCGCCGTGGACCGCGCACGGGCGCGGTGCGCTCGTCGCCACACCCGCGCAGACAACCACGGCAAGAGCCACGCACCGGTTCGCAGCGAACCATCGGCTAGACTGCCGCCCCCAGATCGCCGTGCCGCAACGCATGTCCGCCGACGCCGCTCCGTCCAACAACTTCGTCCGGCAGATCGTCATGGACGACCTCGCGAGCGGCAAGCACCCGGCGATCCGCACCCGCTTCCCGCCAGAGCCGAATGGCTACCTGCATGTGGGGCACGCCAAGGCCATCTGCGTGGATTTCGGGCTGGCAGCGGAATTCGGCGGTCGCTGCAACCTGCGCTTCGACGATACCAATCCAGCACGCGAGGACCCCGAGTACGTCGAGGCGATCAAGGAGGACGTACGCTGGCTCGGTTTCGAGTGGGCGGAGCTGCGGCACGCATCGGACTATTTCGACGTGTTTTACGCAGCCGCCGAGAAACTGATCCGGCAGGGCGACGCATTCGTTTGCGACCTCTCGGCGGTGGAGGTGCGCAACTATCGCGGCACGCTGATCGAACCCGGTCGCGATTCGCCGTTTCGCGATCGCGGAGTCGAGGAGAATCTCGATCTGTTCCGGCGCATGCGCGCGGGCGAATTCGACGATGGAGCGCGCACCCTGCGCGCCCGGATCGACATGGGTCACGGCAATATCAACCTGCGCGATCCGGCGCTGTACCGGATCAAGAAGGTCGCGCACCAGAACACGGGAGATGCCTGGCCGATCTACCCTATGTACGACTTCGCCCATTCGCTCAGCGACGCGGTCGAAGGCATCACGCATTCGCTCTGCACGCTCGAGTTCGAGGATCATCGGCCGCTGTACGACTGGTGCGTCGATCGGGTGGATATCGCCTCGGATCCCGTGCTGCTCGAGTCGCTGCGCGCGCGCGGATTGCCCTTGGAGGCGGGCAAGCCGCGCCAGATCGAATTCTCGCGGCTCAATCTCAATTACATGATCACGTCAAAGCGTCGCCTGCGCGCGCTGGTCGAGCAGGGCGCGGTGGACGGCTGGGACGATCCCCGGCTCAACACGCTGCAGGGGATGCGCCGCCGCGGCTATTCGCCGGGTTCGCTGCGCCTGCTGGTCGATCGGCTCGGCGTCAGCAAGCAGAATTCGGTGATCGATTTTTCCGTGCTCGAGGGATGCGTGCGCGATGACCTCGACGCTGTCGTGCCGCGTCGCATGGGCGTGGTCGAGCCCCTGCGGATGACGTTGACCAATGTCGCGGAGGATCACGAGGAGCAACTCGTCTTCGCGAATCATCCGAAGGACGCAGCGTTCGGCACGCGCACGCTGCCGTTCTCCCGCGTGCTGTGGATCGAGCGTGAGGATTTTGCCGAAGTGCCGCCGAAGGGCTGGAAGCGTCTCGTGGCTGGCGGCGAAGTGCGACTGCGCGGCGCCGGCATCGTGCGCTGCGATGAGGTCGTCCGCGATGCCGACGGCCGGATCGTGGAACTGCTCGCCACGCTCGACCCCGCATCGCGACCGGGCATGGCGGGCGCCGACCGCAAGGTCAAGGGCACGATCCACTGGCTGAGCGCACGCCACGCGGTGCCCGCGGAAATCCGGCTCTACGAGCGCTTGTTTTCCGTGCCGGATCCGGCGGCCGACGCAGAGGGCCGCACCGATCCCGGCGACCTCAATCCCGATTCACGCCGCGTGGTGCGAGGGTACGTGGAACGGATGGCTGCCGAAGCGCCCCCCGAGTCGCGCCTGCAATTCGAGCGCGTCGGCTATTTCGTGACCGACCGCCATGACCATCGCGCCGAGGCGCCCGTGTTCAACCGCACGGTGACCCTGCGCGATGTGTGGGCGAATCGCAGCGGGCCCTGAGGACAGTCGACCCATGTTGCTCGCGCAGGTGCATCTCGTACTGCCGGTGTGGATCGCGGACGCCGTCGACGAGTTTGCGCGCTTCGGGGACGACGACGCCCGCGTCGGGCTCGCGATCGAACTGGCCCGGCGCAACGTGGCCGAGGGTAGCGGTGGGCCCTTCGGCGCCGCGGTGTTCGACTCGACTGGACGAGTGATCGCGGTGGGGGTCAACCGCGTCTTGCCGCAATCCTGTTCGCTCGCCCACGCCGAGACGATGGCATTCATGCTG
Organism: Lysobacterales bacterium; assembly: GCA_041745755.1. Lineage (GTDB taxonomy): Bacteria > Pseudomonadota > Gammaproteobacteria > Xanthomonadales > Ahniellaceae > JBBQNY01. Next base: position 4,861 of record JBGTIG010000461.1, on the reverse strand, counting down.
GCGCAGCAACGCCTGCAACGCGCCCGACTCAACGAGACGGGTGACGCCTTCTCACTCGCGACGAGCGCGCAACCGTGCTGCCAGTGCTACGGCGCAACGGTGTGGGCGGGCATCGACACGCTGCTGATCGCCGCACGCGCGGAGGATGTCGAGGAACTCACCGGCTTCGATGAAGGCCCACTGCCGGCCGACTGGATCGGAGAACTCGAACGCCGCGGTATCGCGGTACGTCGCGATATCCGCCGTGAGGAAGCGCGAGCGGTACTCGCGGGTTACGGCGCTGCGGGCGGCATCCGCTATTGACGGAAGGTCAGAAGGGTATGCGGCCGATGAGCATATCCCGGTACATGACCCAATCGCCGAAAAACGACCACAGCGGATACTTGAAGGTCGCGGGCCGGTTGTGCTCGAAAAAGTAGTGACCCACCCAGGCAAAGCCGTACCCCGCGACGGGCATGCCCACCAGCCACCACGGGTTGCGGGTGAAAAGCGCCGCAAGCAGGAAGCCGATCACCAGCGACGTGCCCACGAAATGCAGGCGCCGGCACACGGGGTCGGCGTGTTCGCGGAGGTAAAACGGATAGAACTCGCGGAAACTGGCGTACATATCCTGCTCGCTTGCCTGGTTGGGCTGTCGCTTCGGCCACGCGTGCCGCGGCGATCTTCTCACTCGCGCTCTTCGCGCTTTGCTTCGTTCCAGAGGGCATCCTGCGCTTCCAGGTCGAGCGACGGCAGGGCCATGTCCTGCTCGGCAGCCAGCGATTCCATGCGGCGAAAGCGTCGTTCGAACTTGGCGTTGGCGGATCGCAGCGCCGCTCCGGCATCGATTCTCGCATGGCGCGCGATGTTGAGGCAGACGAACAGCAGGTCCCCGATCTCGTCGGCCAGCTGCTCGGGCGATCGGGGCTCGCGGGCGAACTCGGCGCGCACTTCCTCGATCTCCTCGTGCAGTTTCCCGAAAACCGGATCGATGCCGGGCCAGTCGAATCCGACCTTTGCCGCCCGTGTCTGCAACTTGACCGATCGCAACCACTCCGGAAGTCCGACGGCGATCCCCGCGAGCGCGCTCCTGTCCCCGTCTCCGCGCTCGCTGCGCTCCGCGCTCTTGTGCGCGTCCCAGGCCGCAGCTCGCTCGGCGTCGTTCGCGTGACGGACATCGCCGAAGACGTGCGGATGGCGACGCCGGAGTTTGGCGGTGATGCCACGCGCCACGTCGTCGAATTCGAATTCGCCCTGCTCCTCCGCCATGCGCGCGTGGAACACGACCTGCAGCAACAGATCACCCAGTTCGTCGCGCAGGTCGCCAAGGTCGCCGCGTGCGATGGCATCGGCGACCTCGTACGCTTCCTCGATGGTATAAGGCGCGATGGAATCGAAGGTCTGTTCGACATCCCAGGCACATCCCCGATCGCGATCGCGCAGTCGCGCCATGACGCGACGGAGGTCCTCGATGGGCGTCGGCGTGTTCATGCTCCTGTCCGCGCCCGTGCCAGCCAGGACAACGGCGCGGTTGCGCAGGCGATGAAGGCAGGGTTGCGCAGCGTCTCGCGTGCGTTGTAGCGAAGCGGCGCGCCCTGCATGTCGACCACACGCCCCCCGGCGGCTTCCAGCACGCACTCGCCGGCTGCCGTATCCCATTCCGAGGTCGGACCGAACCGCACGTAGAGATCCGCGTCACCGGCCGCGATCGCGATGAACTTGAGCGACGAGCCCATCGGGGCGATCTCGTGGGCGCCTTGTGCATCCAGAAAGCGCCCGGTTTCGTCGTCACGATGCGAGCGGCTGCCAACGATCCGCCAAGGTGGCGCAGCGCGCGGCGCGACGCGCAATTCGCGGGGACGGCCACCGCGATTCTCCCGCAACCACGCCCCGCCGCCCGTGGCGGCCCAGGCCGTCCGGCCGGTCACCGGCGCATGCACGACGCCGAGTGTCGGTCGATGATGCTCGATCAGCGCAATGTTCACGGTGAATTCGCCGTTGCGCTTGACGAACTCGCGAGTGCCGTCCAGCGGGTCGACGAGCCAGAGCGTGGGCCATCGCCTGCGCTCCTGCCACGAGCTCTGCGGCGCCTCCTCCGAGATCACGGGAACTCCGGGCGCGAGCGTGCGCAGTGCGTCGCTGATTATCCGCTCCGCCGCAAGATCGGCGGCCGTGAGCGGTGACGCATCGCCCTTGAACTCCACCGCGAAGTCTCCCGCGTAGACGTCGAGGATGGCGCGGCCGGCGTCTTCCGCCAGGGCGACGATCGCCTCCAACCAAGCCGCGCGCAGCAGTGCACCGGATACTCCCGCCTCGTCGCCCCGCACATCATTCACAGCACACCATGGCTCAGCAGCTCGCGCGCCATGAACAGCGCCGCGAGCGAACGGCCCTCGGTGCAGTCCGGTCGCTGCACCAGCTCATGCAACGCGTCCAGCCGCCAGGGCACCACTTCCGGTACCTCGGGCTCGTCGCCTGGCAGGCGCTCGGGGTACAGATCCTGTGCCAGCACGACACTGATCTGGTGCGCCATGTAGGTCGGCGCCAGCGACAGTTTGCCGATGAGGCGCAGCCGGTGGGCGCCATACCCGGCTTCTTCCTTCAGCTCGCGGTTGGCCCCCTCGAGCGGCGACTCGCCGGGTTCCATGCGCCCCTTCGGCAGTCCAATCTCGAATGCATGCAGACCGGCGGCATATTCCCGCAGCAGCAGCACGGTGTGGGCGTCCAGCATGGGCACGATGAGCACCGCTCCGCGGCCGCTCCCCGGCACGCGTTCGTAGGTGCGCTTCTCGCCATTGCTGAACTCGAGTTCGAGTTCCTCGACCGGAAATCGCGTGCCCTCGTGCAACATGCGACGTTTGTGGATGACGGGCAGCGTGGGCATGCCCCATTGTAACCGCGCAGGCAGGCCTGGCCCCGCAACGCGGCGCGGCGACGGCGGTCGTTTACCCGCGCAACGCCTCCAGCAGCTGCGTGTGCAGGCCCGGGCAAGACGCCAGCACGGAGCGGGTTTCCAGAGTGATCGCGCCACCGTCGAGATCGGTGAACACGCCGCCTGCTTCGCGCACGATAACAACCAGCGCGGCGATATCGAGGATGTTGACGTCCGACTCGATCACGGCGTCGACGGCGCCGCGCGCAAGCAGGTGGTAGTGATAGAAGTCCCCATAGCCGCGGGTGCGTTCCGCGTCCAGCAACAAGCCGCCGAGTCGCTGCCAGCGTGAGGTATCTGCCGCGAGCGTCTTCAGGTTGCCGAAGGAAAGCTGGGCCCGCGCCAGGGTTTCCGCAGACCCAACGTTCACCGCTTCCCCATTGATGTGCGCACCCCCCCCGCGCACGGCCCACGCCGACTCGCCGAACAGCGGTGCATGCGACACGCCCAGCACCAGCTCACCGCGTGCACGAAGCGCGATCTGGGTCGAGAACATGGGATAGCCGCGAACGAAGGCACGCGTGCCGTCGAGCGGATCCACCAGCCAGAGGAACTCGGCGGCGGCGGCTGTGTCCGCGCCACCCTCCTCTTCACCGTAGATCGCATGATCCGGAAACGCGGCGCCGATGACCTCGCGGATCGCGCGCTCGGCCCGGCGATCGGCGATCGTCACCGGGGTGGCATCGGCCTTCCACTCGACCTCGACGCGCGTGTCGCGGCGATAGATGGCCTCGATCTCGCCGGCCGCGGCGTCAGCGGCAGTGTGCGCCACTGCCAGGGCTGCATCCAGAAAATCGCGCGGGAGCGGATCGCGTGGCATGGGAGGGGCGGGCCTTCAGTACAACGGCTGCATGCGGCCGTTGACCCGCAGCAGCGTGCCACCGTCGGCCGTGCGCTGACCGATGAGTCGGAGCACCTCGAAGATCTGCAGGCTCGATTCACGCGGCGTCAGCGTTACCTCCATGTCGAACTCCGGACCGGAAAAGCGCACGCGGCCGTTCACGCCGATGCGTGCGTTGCGGTCTCGCACGACGAGCAGCACCGCGCCATCCGGCGCCGCGTCGAACGCCGCTTCGATGTCACCCAGTGAACCCTCGGCGGCGCCGCTGACGCCCATCTCGCGCCACTCGACCGAGCCCGTGACGCGGGCAAGGTGGCCGTCGACCAGCGAGACCTCGGGCAGACGGGCTTCGACCACGCCGAGCGGCACGAGGCCCGGTAACGACAGGGCCGGTGCGAGCATCTGGGCGGGCATCACCAGTGTCAGGTCCCTCAGCGTCGCGGTACGCCCGCGGCGTTCGAAGTGAAGATCGAGCGCAATGCGGTTGCGCTGATCCTCGAGTATCGCGGATCCCCGGGTGGTGCCCGAGAAAAACGCCGGGCGCGAAACCTTCCACTGCAGCGCACCCAGGGGCACGCCGTGCACGGCGACCTGCGCCGCGCGCCCCTCCCACAGGCTTCCGCTCAGACCCTGTGCCTGCCAGCCGCCGAGGCGCGAGCGCAACACGCGATACGCCACGTCCGCCGGCGCAGTCCAGACGAGCACCCCCGCGACGAAGACGAGCGCCAGCAACGTGATCGCCAGCGCGATCCATCCTTGCCGCCAGGTCATTCGCGCCCGGCTTCGAGCAGCGTGAGGCGTACGTCAACCAGGCCGGCTCCCTGCGCGCGCTGGGCGGAGAACGACTCCACCCGCGCTGCGTGCTGCTGCACGAAGGGTTCCAGCCAGCGCATCAGCGCGTCGAACGGCACGTCCTCGAAGCTCATTCCCACGCGGCCGTTCGGCTGCGGTTCGACGTTGCGCAACGACGCGGCCAGTCCGGATGCGCGCGCGCTCGCGTCGACCTGCGCGAGCAACGAGCGTCCGGACACCGATGTCGTGTTCGATACGCCCGCGACGCGCAGCGCAGGCGCGGCCGCCTGCATCCACAACAGGTCGTTCTGCGCGGC
>JBGTIG010000460.1:0-11995 GCA_041745755.1 Lysobacterales bacterium | reverse complement strand
TTTGGCGCTGCCTTTATAGGCCTTTCTGCTGCTGCGTACAACTGCTGATTTTCCCCTATTTCTACCAGGCTGGTCTGCCGTTCGGCCGCTTCTGGGGCGCTTATTGGGGGGAAATCAAATGCGGGGCCAGGAAGTCTCATTGATTGTGAAACTCAGCTGAGGCGGATCGCGCTGTACCCGTTTTGGCGTAACGGCTGCGAGTAGGCTTTGTCAACTTGAGACGCCGTCTTGAGACAGGGATATTTCATGAAAGCCCATCCGATGCGCTGGTTCTTGACGTTGGTGCTCGCCGTCATGACCTGCGCTCCAGCGGTTTCCCAGGTCTCCCTGGGAACATCCCAGAATTTCGCGGTGCTCGGCGGCTCGACAGTCACTAACACGGGTGTGAGCGCGATCAGCGGCGACGTCGGTGTTTCGCCCGGAACGGCGGTCACGGGATTTCCGCCGGGCATGGTGACCAACGGCACCATTCACGCCAACGATGCGGTCGCGATGCAGGCGCAGATCGATCTCACCACGGCGTACAACGCGGTCGCCGGCACGCCTTGCAACGTCAATCTGAGCGGTCAGGATCTGGGCGGCTTGACGCTGACTCCGGGCGTGTACTGCTTTTCCACGTCGGCGCAATTGACGGGAACGCTCCGTCTCGATTTCCAGGGCAACCCGAACGCGATTTTCCTGTTCCAAATCGGCAGCACGCTCACCACCGCGAGCGGCTCTTCGGTGCTGCTGCTCAACAGCGGCGGCTCCACCTGCCCCGCCAACCTGTTCTGGCAGGTCGGCAGTTCGGCGACCCTGGGTACAGGAAGCGGCTTCGTGGGCAACATCCTCGCGCTCAGCAGCATCACGCTGACGACGGCCGCCAGTTTGTCGGGCCGTGCGTTGGCGCGAAATGGCGCGGTGACACTCGACACCAACGCCGTGTCCCGCTGCGGGCCTGCGACCGGATGCCCGCTGATCACCGTCAATCCCGCGACGCTGCCCAACGGCGCCATCGGCAGCGCGTATAACCAGGCTGTTTCCGGCAGCGGCGGAGCGGCTCCCTATTCCTTCGCGGTGACGAGCGGCGCCTTGCCAACCGGGCTCGTGATCAATACCGCCACGGGCGACATCACCGGCGTACCGACCACCGCAGGTACCTTCAACTTCACGGTCACCGCCACCGACACGAACGGTTGCCAAGGCACTCGCGGCTATGTCATCGGGATCGCTTCGGGCGTGGGTTGCCCTGTCATCACGCTCAGTCCGACTGCCCTGCCGCCGGGGGCGATCGGGAGGCCGTTTCGCGAAACGATCGTCGCCTCTGGCGGACAGGCGCCTTACGCGTACGCGGTCAGCGGCGGCGCTCTGCCGCCCGGCCTCGCGCTCAACACTGCCACCGGCGAAATCGCGGGCACGCCAATCTCCTCCGGCTTCTTCAGTTTCACCATCCGGGCCACCGACGCGAATGGCTGCCTCGGCAGTCGCAACTATGTCCTCGTGATCGGAGTTTTCGGGGGGGCCGCAGGCATACCGACCCTGGGCATGGGCGGACTGGCCGCATTGGTGCTGCTGCTGATTGGCGCCGGGCTGTTCGCGATGCGCAGCACCAGGGGTTGACTATATCGGGGAGAGATTGCTGCCCGTTCGCAAGAAAAAGAGCCCCAACTCGGGGCTCCTTTCTCTTACCCCGGATGAGTCGCCTCCCCCGGGGCCGTGACGCGCGCGAGCGCTCGATTCAGAATTTCCAGCCAAGGCGCGCGTAGTAAAAGCCACCGTTGAAGCCGTACGGCGTATGCACCGGGTACTGCGCGCCAGCCACCAGAGCGCCCCATGGGTTGTCGTCCGGCACTTCGTCGAACAGGTTTTGCGCGCCGACCCGGAAGTACAGGCCCGAGTCGAAGTCGGCACCGACTTCAAGGTCCACCGTGATCGCGCTGTCTCCAAAGATCGGCAGTCCCCCGTCTTCGGCCAACACGACGTCGCTGTCGAGGTGGTCCTCGTAGAACGAACCGTAGTAGTTCACGCGTCCGGTGAAGGTCCAGATGCCACGCTGGTGGTTGACCGAGAAGTAGCCCTTGGTCTTGGGCAGCGATTCCTCCAGCTTCTTCACCCGCGCCTCGCTGATGATGCCGGGCGTGAAGCTGTCGACTTCCGTGTCGTTCCAGTTGAACGCGAGCGCATAGTTCGTGTCGCCACCGAAGTGGCCGGTTTCGATGCTGGCGACGAGGTCCAGGCCCGATGTCGTGGTGTCGAAATCGTTGACGAAGAAGCCTACGCGGCTCAGCGAAGCCGCCTGCGGATTACCCGCAGCCACCAGCGCCGCGCGGTCTTCCTCGGTGAGGGTGAAGTCCGTGCTGCGCGCGATGCGGTCCTCCACCTCGATGCGGTACCAGTCGGCGGTGACCAGCCAGTTGTCGCCGGTCCAGACCAGGCCGAGCGAGGCGTTCTCCGATTCCTCCGGCGTCAGCGGTTCGGCGCCGTAAAACGCGGCGATCGGGTCGGTCGGCGGCAACGTGGCGGTATCTCGCAGCTCGCCGTCGATGAAGGCAGTGGTCACCTGGCTGACGTTCGACTGGCCGGGCGTCGGCGCGCGGAAGCCGGTGCTGAGGGCGCCGCGTGCAGCGAAGTTGTCGCTGAAGTCGTAACGGCCGGTGAGCTTCCAGTTGGTGGTGCCACCGAAGTCGTCGTAGTCCTCGTGTCGCACCGCGCCCGCCAACAGGAACTGCTCGGTCACCTGCGCCTCGACGTCCAGGTAAACCGCCCAGCTGTCGCGATCGTGCTCACCGGCAGTCACCTGGTTGAAACCAGGGAAGCCGTTGGAGCCGATGCTGAAGCCCTGCTCGGTCAATGGCCCGATGGCGGTAGAAGCCGTGTCTCCAGCGCTGATCTCGAAGCTCTCATTGCGCAACTCCACGCCCGACGCGACGTTGAAGCGATCGAAGCTCTTGGTGAGGTCGAAGTTGAGGTTTTTCTCGGTCTGCTCGTTGCCGCCGGGCCGGAAGAGGAAGCCGTCCGGCTGGTTGGGACCCAGCGAAGCATTGACCGTGTTGTACATGAAGAAGTCGATCTCGTTGCGCCCGTACGAGAAGCTGAGATCCCAGTACACGTCGCCGGCCCACGATCCCTTGATCCCGGTGGTCACTGCAGCATCCTTCATCTCGCCGCCGAAGCGCGGGGTGAAACCACCGGTGAACACGTCGAGGAAAGTGAAGCAATCCCCCGGCAGCGCGGCAACCCCGGCCGCGACCGTCGCGTAGGGAATCAGGTTGCCGCTGGCGTCGCGCAGCGCGATGGTCGGGCAACTGGTGGCGCCACTGGGCGAACCGACCAGCAAGGTCTGACCGCCGTCGTTGGAGTACACGCCGGCGCGGGCTGTCGGGTTGCGGTAGTAGAAGCCACCGTCAGTTTCGCGGTCTGCCAAGTTGCCGAACAGATAGAACTCGAGGTTTTCGCCCGTCACCCCGAGGTTGGCAACGAATTTCGTGTCGTCCTTGATCTCGGGCGAACCCCAGATCTGCGCGGGATTTGGAACGTTGGGGTAACCGGCCGCAGCTGCCTCGGCGGCATCGTCGCGCTGCACACTGCGCGAGGTCGCATCCGCCTTGCGGTATTCGGCAGTGAAGGTGGCGAAACCGTTCGCGCCGAGCGGCAGGCCGATCTGGCTGGCGTACTGCTGGGCAAACCCGTCGCCTTCGTAGTGCTGGCCGCCGAAGACTTCGACCACGCCGCCCTCGCGCGACCGCTTGAGGCCGAAATTGATCACGCCGGCGATCGCATCGGAACCGTACTGCGCGGCCGCGCCGTCGCGCAGGACTTCCACCTGCTCGAGCGCCAGCGACGGAAACACCGAAAGGTCCACTCCCTGCGAGCCGTCCGACAGGCCATGGCCCAGGAAGGTAATGACCGCGGAGCGATGGCGACGCTTGCCGTTGACGAGGATGAGCGTGTTGTCCGGTGGCAGGCCGCGCAGATTGGCCGGACGAACCAGGGTGGCAGCGTCGTCGATCGGAATGGTGCTGACGTTGAACGAAGGCACCAGCACGCGCAATTGGTCGAGCACGTCGGTCGCGCCCTGGTTGCGCAGTTCCTCGCCGCTGATGATGTCGATCGGCACGGCGGAGTCGGTTGCCGAGCGCGCCTTGCTGCGCGTGCCCAGTACCGAGACGACCTCCAGCGTAATTTCTTCCTCCTCGGAGGTGGCCTGCTCCTGGGCGAGCGCGCCGGCGCTCAGGGCAAGGAGGACGACGCCACTCAATGCCAGCTTCACTCCCACCACGAGCGGATCAACAGCGAACATTCGACTTGACCGATTCATGCGAACGTACCCCCCAAGGTAGTTGTTTTTGGTTCACAACGGTTCTCGTTGCCGCCCCCGCGGCTGTCGGCCCGCGCGCGGACCCGACGGCTGTCATCCTCACAGAATACGGCCCGATCGGCAATTGCCGACCGGAGTCAAGTCCCCTGAGCGCCGTCCTCACATTCGGGCCGGAACGCAGCTCCGCGGCCCATGGCGCCGATTGCCACCAGGAACCCGCGTCAAGCGCTGTTGCCGGTTGCCGACCGATCCCGATTGGCGGCGGTCTTCAGCGCCAATCCCAGACCATGACTTCCCAGTGCTCGTCCGCCGCCGGGTCGGCGTAGGCGTGCAAGGTTTCGAACCCTACCCGTCGATGCGCTCGCAGGGAACGCGGGTTGCGCTGCGAAATCTCGGTCACGGTGAAGTCGAACCGCGGAGCATAGGTCTTGCGCAGTTGATGGTAGAGGCCGTCAAAAATTCCCATGCCGCGAAAAGCGCGCGCGACGCAGACCTGGCCCATCACGAACCAACGTGGGTCGCCCGCCAAGGCCTGGCCGCGCCATTCCAGCTGTTCCAGCAAGGAAAACATCGGCTCCAGAATGGGTACCTGGTCGCGGAAGCTCTGCGCCATCATCAGACAGTAGCCGGCCAACTGTCCGTCCGACTTGGCGATGGCCGAGGGATGGGCGCGGTTCATCGCCTGCAGCACAGCAGGGTCGTGTCGCACACTGGTGTAGCCGTCGCTGGCAGCCGTCGCCGCATCGACGTGGTCGCGGTGGTTTTCCGCCTGCAAGGCGAGGATCAGCTCGACCTCGCGCGGCAGGGTGACGGTGGTGAATTCGAAGGCCATGTTCGCCGTGACGTTGGAAACCGGAATTAGAATGCACCTTCGGCGCTAAGGGTGAAAATGGGACGCCATTGCCGAAAACCGGACCTGCCCTGCGCAGGACGAACCGTAACGCGACGATGGTGGCCGCCACTGCGCCGGGAGACACGAACAGCGATTCCGCATCGATGTCATCGAGCACATCCAGGAAACCCGGCACGCGCTCCCGCGCGGCTAAGAGCGGGCGGCGCAGGCCGGTCGAAGGACACGGCGTCGAAAGTCTGCTTGTTCTGCCGCCGACCGCCATTGCCGGTCCATCGTTGATTGTCGAAGAGCAAGCGTTGCCGAGCAAGGGTCGCACCGAGACGTTCGCCCTCCCAGCCCAGCCACGCCCGGTTTAGTTCGATACCCTCGGGATCAATGACCGCGGTATACGCGCTGCGACCGTTCGCACCGCTGTGGTAGATCCACGCGGCACCGACGCCCTCCCTTCGATGAGCGCGCTGGGTCGCGAAACAGACCGCGTCCGAAGTCCGGCGCGCACCCGAAGTGTCGTCGCGTATCCGCCAGGTGTGAAAGCATCGTCGTCCAGCCCTTCGAACTTCGAACGCGCATTCCATTCGAAGTGGAGCGCTGAGCCCGGAACGTGTGGATCGGTGGCGAACACGGCAACCGGTGTCGAGGGGACCGCCAAGACGAGGCGACTTCGACGCCACGCAGCATGCTGGGCCCCTCCGAGTGCCGCTCAAGCTCCCGCACATGCGCTCAAACCGCATTGGCCCCGGTTGACCGGACGATTCTCGGAGGCTCGACGGAACCGGACTTGATCCACGTCAGATGGGCGCGATGAGCCCCGGCGTACAATCCTCTGCACTGGAGCCGCTGTTCGGTCTGCGCTCAATGAAAGGGGATTTCTGATGAAACTTTTTTCTTGCAGACGCATACTCGGCGTTGCGATGGTTCTTGCGTCGCTGATCGCGGGAGGCTGCGGCCGAGACTACTACGCGGAACCCGCCGCTCCCGCCGTCGTAGTGAAGGACACCGGCGGTTCGGCCAAAGGAGATTTCGGTCCGCCCCAGGGAGAGCCGATCAAGGCCGTGCTGACCTCCCCACCCATGGTGCCGCCGGCGACGGGTCGTAATGCTCCGGCAAAAGTGGTGGTCGAACTCGACGTGGCCGAAAAAGAAATGCCGATTTCCGAGGGCGTCACTTACACCTTCTGGACGTTCGGTGGCACCGTGCCCGGCAGCTTCATTCGCGTTCGACAGGGCGACACGGTCGAGTTTCACCTGCGCAACCTGCCCGATTCAAAAATGCCCCACAACATCGACTTGCATGGCGTGACTGGACCTGGCGGCGGCGCGGCGTCGAGCTTTACCGCGCCTGGCCATGCCTCGCAATTCACGTTCAAGGCCTTGAACGCGGGTCTCTATGTCTACCACTGCGCAACCGCGCCGGTCGGCATGCACATCGCCAATGGCATGTATGGCCTCATCCTCGTCGAGCCACCCGAAGGGATGCCCAAGGTCGACCGCGAGTACTACGTGATGCAGGGTGATTTCTACACGGCTGGCAAGTACCGTGAAAAAGGTCATCAGGGCTTCGATATGCAAAAGGGCATCGACGAGAACCCGACCTACGTCCTCTTCAATGGCATGGAAGGCTCCATGACCGGCGACAAGGCCTTGACGGCGAAAGTCGGTGAGAACGTGCGCCTGTACGTGGGCAATGGCGGCCCGAACCTGGTCTCGAGTTTCCACGTGATTGGCGAGATTTTTGACAAGGTCTGGTACGAAGGCGGCACGCAGTTCCAGCAGAACGTGCAGACAACGCTCATCCCGGCCGGCGGCGCGGCGATCATGGAATTCCATCTCGAGGTGCCCGGCAGTTACGTGATCGTCGATCACTCGATCTTCCGCGCCTTCAACAAGGGCGCGCTGGCGATCCTCAAGGCTGACGGTCCGGAGAACAAAGCCATCTACTCCGGCAAGGAAGTCGACGAGGTGTATCTCGGCGATCGGGCTGCACCGAATCTGGCCGCGGTGGCTACAGCGACGCAGTCGGCGAGCGTCGGCGAGTTGACCGTGGAGCAGCAGGTCGAAGCCGGCAAGGCGCTGTTCGCCGGCACTTGCTCGGCGTGCCACCAAAGTAATGGCGAAGGCTTGCCCGGCGTGTTTCCACCGCTGGCGAAATCAGACTACTTCGCGGCCGACCCGCAGAAACTTCCCCAGGTGATCCTGCATGGCTTGACAGGTCCGGTTACCGTGAGTGGCAAGGAATTTGATTCAGTCATGCCGCCGATGAGCCAGCTCACCGACGATGAAGTCGCCAATATCTCGACATACGTGCTCAATTCGTGGGGCAACCCCGGTGGCCGCGTCACCAAGGAGGAAGCTGCCAAGATGCGTCAGGTTGCACCCGCGATTACGGCAGAAGCCCACTAGGCAATGTTCCGCTCCGTTGTTTATCTGATGATGGCGCTTGTCGGCGGCAATGTTTTCGCGGACGCGGACTGGGTGCCGCTCCGCGGCGGTGCCTTTCTGTCGGCGCTCAATTATGAAGACGTCGACAGGATCCAGGTCGCCCCCTTCGCCTTGCAGGTGCGTCCCGTCACCAACGCTGAGTTCTTCGCGTTCGTGAGCACGCACCCGCAGTGGCGGCGGAACAAGGTCCCATCGGTCTTCGCGGAACTGCGCTACCTGTCGCACTGGGCGGGCCCTCTCGAACTCGGTGCGCAGGCCGATCCACAACAGCCGGTGGTGCAGGTGAGCTGGTTCGCTGCGGCCGCGTATTGCGAGGCACATCACGCGCGCCTGCCCACGTGGACTGAGTGGGAGTTCGCTGCGGCGAGCGACGCGACCCGATCGGACGCCCGGGCGGACCCGCGTTGGCGCGAACGGATACTCGAGTGGTACTCGAAACCCTCCAACAAGCCGCTGTCGCACGTGGGATCGACTCCGCCGAACGTCTACGGTGTGCAGGACATGCACGGCCTGGTGTGGGAGTGGACCGAAGACTTCTCTGCCCTGCTCGTCGACAGCGACAACCGCAGCCAGGGCGATCCTGATCAGGCGCAATTTTGTGGCGCGGGTTCGCTTGCCACGCGCGATCGTGACAACTATGCGGTGCTGATGAGAATCGCGATGTTGTCATCGCTGGACGCTGAAGACACCACCGCCAACCTGGGCTTTCGATGCGCCAAGGATCTCAAGTGAAGAACATCCAAGTGTGGCTCGCCACACTGCTGTGTGCGGTGAGCGCATACGCGTCCGCGGATAGCGTGCCCCTACCCCGCGATTCCGTCTATCAATTGCCGGTTGCCCTGATCGACCACAACGGTTCCCGTTTCTCATGGGACGACCGACGTGGCAAGGTGCAACTCGTTTCGATGTTCTATACCTCCTGCAAGTATGTCTGCCCGCTGATCGTCGACAGTGGCAAGGCGATTGAGAAGTCCCTTGCCGCGCCCGAGCGCGAACGGCTCGGCATCCTGCTGATCAGCATGGATCCGCGCCGCGACACACCCGCTGCGCTCATGCAAGTCGTCAAACAACGCTCGCTCGACCCGGCGCGCTGGACGCTGGCTGCCCCTGCCGCGAAGCAAGTGCGATCGCTCGCCGGTGTACTCGGCATTCGCTTTCGCGCATTGGCCGATGGCGAGTTCAACCACACCAGCGCTCTCGTCCTGCTGGACGCGGAAGGTCGGGTCTTGGCGCGTTCGGAACGGATGGGCGGTCAACCTGATCCCGTCTTCCTGGCAACCGTGCGCAGCGCGCTTGCGGGCAACGGTTCACAGACCTCTGCGCTACCGAAGCGGGGCTTGGCGGCAACACTCACGCGCACGGAGGAAGGAGCCGGCCCTTGAGGACTCGGACCGACGTGTGCATTCTGGGGGCGATGGTCGACAGCATGCGACCCGGTCAGGAAGACTCGCGCTGAATCGTGGAAGGAAACCTGCAAGAATTCTCCCGGACGATGCCATCGCGCAGTTCACCGTGGAAGGAACCGATGCCCGACACACCTCCGGACCGGCTGTCGACGAATCCCCGAAGTCCGTTCCATGATGCCGCTGCGCTCGAGCGCGGCGTCGGCATCCGCTTCAATGGCGAGGAAAAAACCAACGTCGAGGAGTATTGCGTCAGCGAAGGCTGGGTACGACTGCCTGTCGGCAAGTCGAGAGACCGTCGCGGCAACCTGATGACCTTCAAGTACTCCGGCGAGGTGGTCCCCTACTTCCTCGACGTCGACGTCAAGTGACTTGCCGTTCCGACTCGCTTGGGATGCGCGAACCCCCGGGCATGTTCTGCCGACTTCGTGATCCGAAAGGACGATCGACGTCCGCAGTGAGGGGCGGTCGAACCGCCCTGCCCGCTGCTGATGGCGGTCGTCCCGGAATCCGGGCGGCGGGTGTGGCCGAAGCGAACCTGCGATAGCACGACTCGAGCCTGCAGGGTTTCCGCTGCCCTGACCCTTGGGTGCTGGCAGGAATTTCCGTCACGGGTGTACATGAGCGTCGGTGCAGTCTGTCGACTCGACCTGTAGCGTGGCGTGGCGAATATGGAAGCGTTCTTCCAACTCCTTCGCGATGTCCCGCCGCACACGCTCGGCATCACCACCGATCTCCTTCAGCACGACGTGGGCGGTGAGTACCGGTTCCCTGGAACCGAGTGCCCAGGCGTGCAGGTCATGCACGGCACCGACGCCTGGCTGCGCGAGCATGGCGTCGCGCACGGCGTCGAGATCGAGTCCTGCGGGTACGCCCTGCATCAGCACCTGGCCGGCTTCGCGCACGAGCGTCCAGGTGCGGGGCAGCACCCAAAGGCCGATCAACACGGCGATGATCGGGTCGGCGATGGTCCAACCCGTGAACTGGATGACGAGTGCGCCGATGATGACGCCAACCGAGCCCAGCATGTCGGCCCACACCTCGAGATACGCACCTCTGACATTGAGACTGGAGCGGCTGCCGGCTTTAAGAAGCCGCATGGAGATGAGATTGACGACCAGGCCAAGCGTGGCGATCAGCAGCATGCCGCCGGACATCACCTCGGGTGGCTGGCGAAACCGGCCAGCAGCCTCCCACAGGATGTATGCGGCCACCAGGAACAACAGGCCGCCGTTGATCAGCGCTCCGATGGCCTCCATGCGCGCGTAGCCATAGGTTCGCCGGGCGTCAGGTGGCTTGCGACTGAGTCGCACGGCGACGAGTGAGATCGCCAGCGCAATGACATCCGTGCCCATGTGCGCCGCGTCGGAAAGCAGTGCGAGACTGTTGGTGAGCAGCCCGCCAACCACTTCTGCCACGAGGAAGACGGTGGTGAGCCCGAACGCCCACCACAGCGGCTTCTCGTACTTGATCCCGGAGGAACCGTGATCGTGCCCTGCACCCATGTCTTGCCTCCTGCCCGAGGGCTCCGCGTTCAAGTTTCCTGCACCGGACCAGCGGACTGCGAAGGGTGTGGCAAGCCGTGGCGAGCCAACTGGCATCCCGAGCCGGATTCTGAAGTGCGCCTGTTCACGCGCGCTACTCCTGTGGTGACCCGGAACGACGCATCTGCACTTCGTCATCGCGATGCAGCCAACGGTACAGCGCCGGCAGTACCAGAAGCGTCAGCAGCGTCGAGGACACGATGCCGCCGATGACGACAGTTGCAAGCGGCCGCTGCACTTCCGCGCCGGTGCCGACGTTGAGTGCCATCGGCAGGAAGCCGAGGCTCGCCACCAGCGCGGTCATGAGCACCGGACGCAGTCGAGTGAGTGCACCCTCGACTACGGCTACCTCAAGCGGCTCCCCCTGGGATCTGAGCGCGCGGATGAAGCTGATCATCACCAGGCCGTTCAGCACCGCGACGCCCGACAGCGCGATGAATCCGACGCCGGCGGAGATTGAAAACGGAATGCCGCGGAGCCACAGCGCCAGGACGCCTCCGGTCAACCCCAGTGGAACACCGCTGAAAACAATGGCGGCATCCTTGCCGGATCCGAAGGCCATGAACAGCAGCCCGAAGTTCATGACAAGCACCAGGGGCACCACGATCGACAGACGCCTTCCCGCAGAGATAAGTTGTTCGAACGTGCCGCCGTACTCGATCCAGGTGCCCTCCGGCAGTTCCACGTCTGCCTCGACCCGCCTCCGCAGGTCCTGTACGAAGGATCCGAGATCGCGGCCGCGAACGTTGGCAGTGACGACCACCCGCCGCTTGCCGTTTTCGCGGCTGATCTGGTTCGGACCGAGCGCAACTTCAATCGTGGCGACTTCTCCCAGCGGCACATGCGTCGGCAATGCAGTGCCGCCCTGCCCTTCGGCTCCGGTGAAAGCAATGGCCGGCATCGGGATCGGCAGCAACGCCAGCGCGTCCGGATTCTGGCGCTGCGCCTCCGGCAGTCGAACGACAATATCGAAGCGGCGGTCGCCTTCGAAGACCTGGCCCGCGGTCGCGCCGCCCATGGCGATGGAGACCGTGTCCTGGAGATCCCCGACGCTCAGGCCATACCGCGCAAGCGCTGCCCGGTCCGGGGTGATCGTCATGAGCGGCAAACCCGTGATCTGCTCGAGCTTGACGTCGGCGGCGCCCTCGATCGCGGCCGTCGTGGCTTCGATCTGCTCGCCCACAGCGAGCAGCTCCTCGAGATCGTCCCCGTAAAGCTTGACGGCGACTTCGGCGCGAACGCCGGCGATGAGCTCGTTCATGCGCATCTGCACCGGCTGGGTGAACTCGTAATTGTTGCCGGGGATGGCGCGAACCGCCGCGTCCATTTCAGCGACCAGCTGGTCCTTGGTCTTGCGCGGGTCCGGCCAGTCAGCGCGCTCCTTGAGCATGATGAAGGTGTCGGCGACGGACGGCGGCATCGGATCGGTGGCGATTTCCGCGGTGCCGAGCTTGGCGACG